>NZ_JBHVWF010000057.1:0-46035 GCF_042882365.1 Streptomyces sp. NPDC058221
CCGCGAGCTGGGCGATCGTGACGTCGTCGAAGCCGCGCTCCAGGAACATCTCCGTCGCGACGTCAGCGATGCGCGCCCGTGTTCTCGCGCCCCCTCGATCTCCGCGGTTCGGCATGACACACCTCTCGTGTTACGTTTACTCGGTAAGCCTTACTCGGTAAGGCTACCGAGTCAATCATCGAATTCAGTGTAAGGGGTGCGCTATGCAGCGGACCGATGTGGTCGTCGTCGGAGCCGGGCCCACCGGCCTTCTCCTCGCAGGCGAGCTGGCGCTCCAGGGTGTGCGGGTGACGGTTCTCGAACGCCTCCAGGAGCCCGACCCGACCATCAAGGCGGGTTCGGTCAACGTCGCCAGTGCCGAGATCCTCGACCGGCGCGGCATGCTGCCGGCGGCGGAGGAGGTTCAGCGCCGTCGGATGGCCGCCGCCGGAAAGTTCGCGGCCGGCGGCGGTACGGCCACGACCCGCGGCCTCATCGGCGGGTTCGGACAGGCGTCGCCGCGGTTCCCCGTGATGGGGCATTTCGCGGGGATCATGTTCCGCAACGACCTGGTCGACCAGGACGACCCGACCCTGGCCACGCACACGGCTGTGGCGAACGGTGTGGCGGTACCCCAGTACGACCTCGAACTGCTGCTCGCCGAGCACTGTGCCGGGCTGGGCGTGGAGATCCGTCGCGGCGTGGCGGTCACAGGTGTGCGCGACACGGGCGCCGACGGCCCCGTCGGCGGCGATGGCGAAGTCGTCGTCGAGACCGACGCGGGTGGGCTGACCGCCCGGTGGGTCGTCGCGGCCGACGGCGGACGCAGCGCCATCCGTAAGCAGCTCGGCGTCGACTTCGTCGGCACCGAGCCGGAGATGGTCGGATACCAGGCGATAGCCGATTTCGACGATACGAGCGGCCTGAGCCACGGATGGACCTGGACGCCTCGCGGCGTCTACGCGTACGGCCCGGTCCCCGGCCGGATCCTGGTCGCACGCTTCGGGCCACAGCCCGAGGAGCGCGACACGCCCGTCACCCGCGAAGAGCTGCAGGAGGTGGTGCGCGACGTCACTGGGACGAATGTCAGCATCGGGGCCGTCCACGGCCGGGCGACCCGGTGGTCGGACAACGCCCGGCAGGTGCGGCACTACCGCCACGGCAGGGTGCTCTTCGCCGGCGATGCCGCACATGTGCACTCCCCGTTCAGCGCGCAGGGCCTCAACCTCGGATTCGGCGACGCCGTGAACCTCGGCTGGAAGCTTGCCGCGACCGTCCACGGCTGGGCGCCGCCCGGCCTGCTGGACACCTACGAGAGCGAGCGCTTCCCGATCGCGGCGTGGGTGCTCGACTGGACGCGGGCCCAGGTCGCCCTCCTGCGCGGGGACGAGCGCACCGAGCAGCTCCGCAGGGTCGTCGGCAACGACCTGTTCACCGTGCCGGGCGCGATGAACAGGATGGTCGCCCTGTCCTCGGGCATCATGCAGCGCCACGACGTCGCGGACGGCGCCACCGCGCCCGTGGGGTCGCTCGTCGGGGACGTCGCGCTGACGTCCGGACGACTCGCGGACTTCGCCCACGACGGCCGTTTCGTTCTGGTCGACCGCTCCGGCGACGGCCGGTTCGCCGACGCGGTGCAGCACCTGGGCGAGCGGATCGCGTACGTGGCGGACCCCGCTGCGGACTCATCGTCGCCGAGCCTGCTCGTACGGCCGGACGGCATCGTCATCTGGGTCGCCACCCACGACGACGAAGGGGCGAGCGGTGACGCGGGCAAGCAACTCGACGCCGCCACTCTGCGCTGGGTCGGCGCGCGGTGACAACGGCCCGAAACGTGTAACCGCAGGCGGGCACCAGCTCGTTCGGAGGCCGGTGCGGCCCGCGGACAGCGTCCTGGTGTGTGACCTACCTTGGTGAGCCGGCGAAAGGTCTCGCACTGTGACGGACGTACCCTCACCCGCTGCCGTCCGGCTGATCCGGATACCGGCAGGACTCGTCGTCCTCGTCGGCCCACCGGCCTCCGGGAAGACAAGCTTCGTCCGGGCGCTGCTCGCGCGGCGGCAGATCGAGGAACACTCCGTGGTGTCCAGCGACAGGATCCGCGCGGAGCTCTTCGGTGATTCGCCCGCCGAAACGGACTCCGATGCGGTGGACACCCGGGTCTTTGAAGAGCGCGACCGGAGGATTGTCGCCGGACTCGCGGCAGGACGAAGTGTGATCGCCGAATCGACGAATGTCACCCCGCAGGCCCGCGCACGGCTCCTCGCCCTTGCCCAACGGTTCGACGCCCCCGTGACCATGCTGCGGTTCACCTCCGAGATCACCGATCTCCTGGAACAGCACAGGGAACGGGGGCGCCCGGACGTCACAGCCGAAGATGTCCGCGACTACACCACGATCATGGTGCGGGAAGCCGGCGCCGACCAGCTGCGCTCCGAGGGTGCAGCGGCTGTCCATGACGTCCCCGGCCGCAGAGAAGGGCTCACGCCCGCCGCAGCCGCCGGACTCTTCTCCTTCTCCTGACCCGGCATTCAATACGTCCGGCGGAGTGTGGGCGCGCCCTGACAGGGCTCCGGGCAGGTGCGGATCCGGCTCCGTCAGTCATGGAAGAGCTCGAGGTCCTCCGACCCGTCCGCGAGCCGGACCTGGAACGCATCCATGCGGCCATGGTCCCAGCGCCACGCGGCAGGCCTTGAGGGCGGCGGGCCGTCAGGCGGCCGCGAAAGCATCGACACCCGTGAGGTGGGCCGACAGTGCCCAGAGGCGCGCGGCCTGTTCGGGGTCGGTCGCGTGTGCGTGCACGCCGCCTTCCGAACCGTCTCCGGCCGGCTCGGCGATGTCGCAGTCCTCGCAGTACACGCCGCCCATGCCCGCCAGTTGCGGGGAGGTCGCCGCCCATACCTGCGTGGCCGCACCCTGGGCGGGTGTCTTGAAGGCCGGGTCGATCGGACTGCCCTTCTCGTCGATCCAGCCCGCATCGACCATGTCCGCCTGGGCGAGGTGGCGTTGGAGCGGGGTGAGGATGCTGCCCGGATGCAGTGCGAAAGCCCGGACCCCGGCGCCGCGGCCGAGTGTGTCGAGCTGTACGGCGAACAGCACGTTGGCCGCCTTCGCCTGCCCGTAGGCCTGCCATCTGTCGTAGCCGTGCTCGAACTGCACGTCGTCCCAGTGCATGCCGCCGCCATGCGCTCCGGACGACACGGCGATCACACGCGCCCCCGGGGCGATCGCCGGCCAGAGACGGTTGATCAGTGCGTAGTGGCCGAGGTGGTTGGTGGCGAACTGCGCCTCCCACCCGGGGCCGACTCGCGTCTCGGGGCAGGCCATCACCCCGGCGTTGTTGATCACGATGTCGACGGTGCGACCTGAAGCAAGGAACCGGTCGGCGAAACCGCGGACGCTCTCGAGGTCGGACAGGTCGAGGTCGTCTGTCTCGACGCCGTCGATGCCGGCGGTCGCCTCCTGAGCGGCCGCCCGTCGCCGCGCAGGGACGACGACGTGGGCTCCGGCACCCGCCAGGGCGCGGGTTGTCTCCAGGCCGAGCCCCGAATAGCCGCCGGTGACGATCGTGGTGCTGCCGGACAGGCTGATCCCGCTGAGGACGTCGGTCGCGGTGCTACGGGGGCCGAAGCCCGATCCGATTGTGTGCTGAGGTGTCGTCATGAGCGGTGACGTTAGATGCTGGACCGCACTCCAAGGCAAGGGGCGACGATGGCGACGCGGTCGTCATGACGACGCCGAGGAGGCCCCCGGATTCCCCGGACCGAAGGTCCTGTGCACGTAGCCGTCGAGGAGCTGCCCGAACTCCTCGGGCGAACCGACGGCCGGAGCCTCGCACACGATCTCGGCGTCGAAGCCGGCATACAGGTCCGCATCGGCCCAGCCGCCTCTGAACAGCACCACGGAGAGTTCGGAACCGGCAGGGCCCGTCAGCCGGATTCCGACCGAGTGGGGATCCGCGACCCGGGAACGGTCTTGCTCGAGCGGCTGGGGCCATGCGGCGGTTTCGTCGATCCAGGTGAGCGGCCCGACCAGGAGTCCGGCGGCTGTCCACAGCTGCCTGCGGGCACTGATCTGGGCAGCGGCTTCATCGAGATCGACGATTCTCTCCATCGGCTGATCATCAAGCACGCGACGCCGCCGGGTCCACCGGGTGAAGGACGCCCGGGTGCACAGCCGGCGGTCTGATGATCTTCAATGCCCAGGTTCGGTAGATTCCGAGCATGAGCGTGGAGACCGAGATTGTTCACGAGGCGACCGATGAGCTGGTGGAGGCGTTTGCCCGGCTCCTTCCGCAGTTGTCGTCCAGGGCCGCGCCCCTGGACCACCAGGCAGTGGGGAGGCTGACGGACTGCGATACCAACACGCTGCTCGTGGCCCGGATCGACGGCCGGATCGTCGGGACGCTGACGTTGGTCGTTTCGCCCCTGCCGTCCGGCTCGCGGGGTCACATCGAGGATGTGGTGGTTGACGCCGACACACGTGGCCACGGCGTCGGCAAGGTTCTGATCGACAGGGCCCTGCGCCTGGCAGCGGCCGCCGGAGCGCGCACGGTCGATCTCACATCGCGTCCCTCGCGTGAGGCGGCGAACCGGCTCTACGTACGAGCGGGATTCCAGCAGAGGGATTCGACGGTCTATCGGTTCACCCTGGAGTGAGCCCGAACAGCAGATACACGCGTGCCGCCGCCGGAGCGAGACGCACCGGGCTGCCCAGCAGCTGACCGGGGACTGACGCCGGCCCCGTCAGGAGCTGCCGCCGCGGCCGACGCCCTGGCGGTTCGCGGCGAAGCGGGACGGGGGCAGACCGAAGGTGCGTGTGAAGGCTGCGGTGAACGCCGCGGGGGAGGCATAACCGAGCCGGCCACCGACCTCGCTCACCGAGGCCGTCCGCAGCATCGGGACGGCCGCGAGTAGACGGGCGCGGGCCCGCCAGACGGCAGGGCTGTCGCCGGTCTCGGAGCGGAAACGACGGGTGAACGCCCGCTCGCTCATGGCGGTCCGTGCGGCCCACGCGGTATTGGTGACACCCGCGTCCGGGGCGGCCAGATACGTGCGGCAGAGGCTCGCGAGGTCCGGGGACACGGGAATCCCGACGTGGAACGGGAGCGGGGCGCGCTCGGCGATCTCATACAGGAGGAGCGCGGAGACGGCCCCCTCCCGACCGGACAGACTGTAGTCGGCCCCGAACCCGACAGCGGTCAGGAGCAACTCGCGCAGCAGCGGCGAAACGTCGACGACCGAACAGGTCACGGGCCACCAGGGGACGGCATCCGGCTCGATGTACAGGCTTCTGGTGCTCACCCCCAGCATGCGGACCCGGTGCCGGGTTGCCGCCGGAATCAGCACTGCTCGCTCGGGCGGAACGGTCCAGCTGCCTGCCGCGGTGTCGACGATCATGACGCCGGTGGCGCCGTAGAGGAACTGGGCGCGACGGTGCTCGTGCCAGTCCAGTACGTGTCCGGGTGGGTAGTCCGTGCCGATCGGCAGGACGGCCCGGTCGACATGGTCGACCTCGGCAAGGGGGACGTTCTTCACCCGTCCACCCTACTGGCCGAGACGCGAAGGAATGCAGCTGACCTTCGCATGCGAGCAGCCCGCCGGGCCTGGTGGAGTGGAGTCCATGGACGTGGTGGCATTGATCGGGATCGGGCTCCTCACCGGGGTGACGACCGTGTTGTTCGGGTTCGGCGGCGGATTCGTCGCCGTGCCCGTCGTGGTGTGGGCGGACGCCGGACTGGGCGGGGACGCGATGCGGGTGGCGACGGCCACCTCGGCCCTGGTGATGGTGGTGAACGCGGGCTTCGCGACCGCCGTCACACCGAGGCGGGTGCTTCGCACGCTCCGCGGCAGCGGCACACTGCTCCTCCTGCTGGCCGCCGGCGCCTCGGCCGGGGCGGTCGCCACCCGGCTCGCCCCGGCCGGCCCGGCCCGCTGGGCCTTCGTCGCGTACGTCGCCCTCACCATTGCCGATCTGCTGCTGCGCCCCGGATTCCTTCGTCCGGGGACGCGCGTCGGGGCAGGCCCTGACACTCCGCGCTCTGGTAGCCGCGCCGAGGCAGTCCCTGACGTCCCCCGTCCGCTGCCCGCGGTCCTCGGCGTACCGGTCGGAGCCGTCGCGGCCTTCCTCGGGGTGGGAGGCAGCGTCATGACCGTCCCCGCGATGCGGCGGGCCGGGCACACGATGCAGGTGGCGACCGTGCTGGCCAACCCCCTCACCCTCGTCATCGCGCTGCCGGCCACCGCGGTCTCGCTGGCCGGTGCGTCGGTCCCCGCCGCCGTGGACGCGCACGTCCACCTGGTCGGTCTCGTCGACCTCCGTGCGGCATCCGCTCTGCTCCTCGGCGCGCTGCCCGTGATCGCGATACTGCGGAGGCACCCGCCGCGCATCCCCGACCGCACCTACGCCTGGGCGTACATCGGGCTGCTGGCCGCGGTGACGGTTGCGATGCCGTTCTCGGCCTAGGGTCCTCCCTATGGCGACGCGGCGGCCGACGCCCGTGAACGTGGCCGGCGGACCGTGCACCTCCCCGGCGAGCACCTGCACCAGACCGTCGACCTGGCCGGCCCCGCTCGACGCCTCCTCGAACTCACCACCGGCGACGCCTGACGAGCAGGTCGAGGCACCCGCGACCGCACCCCCTCAGCCGCCCCTGCCCCACGACGCTCACGGTCTGCAGGCTCGGTGGCGATCTCGCGGTCATCCACCAGCGCCTGGCCCGTCGACATGACAGCGAACCCGAAGCGCTGCGATGGCACCTGGACCGGTCCGGTGAACTGGACGGAATCCTCGGCCGGGCCGCCGTTGACGACTTCACCGTCGACACCACCACGGGCTCCGCCGTCGACATCGCCCGGTCCGTCGTCAAGCGGGCCGGCTGGCTGTGATCACCACCTGAGGGGAGGGGCTCCGGCCCGCCCGCGTGTGGTGCCCGACGTCCGGGGCCATGTCACGCGCCACCTCGTGTGCGGCGCGCGCGAACAGTTCGATCGCCCGGCTGCTGCCTTCGGACCGCCACATCAGGCCGTATCCGAGGGGTTCGTCGCCCTCCACCGGTACGTAGGTGACGCCAGGACGGCCGTGGTAGAGCGGCATATGGGCTCCGGCCAGCAGCACGCCCTTTCCTCCGGCGACGAGCGTCAGCGCCTCCTGAACGTTGGTGACGGCCGGCCCCTGCCCGATCGGGATGCCGCGGGGTGTGTGCGTGGGCCGCTGATGCTCCTTCCAGTACTCCGGAACGCTTCCCTCAACGGTGAGCAACGGCACGCCGGCCAGCTCCTCCAGCGTCACCGGTCCCCGTCCGGCCAGTGGATGACCGGTCGCCACGGCCAGCACCCTGCTCTCGGTGAGCAGCGTGGGGCCCCGGGTCAGATCTGCCTCTCGCGCGGGGAAGTCCGTCAGCTGAAGGTCGTACTCCCCTCGGCGCAGCATCCCGTACGGGTCGGAGAGGGGCACCTCGCAGACCTCCACGGCGAGTTCGGGGTGGCCGGCGCGCAGCCTCTCGGTCGTCCGCATCACCAGTTCCCCCGCCAGGGGCGTGGAGAAGCCCACGAACAGGGTCCCGCCGATCGTGCGCCCCGCCGAGACCGCGCGCGTCAGCGCCTCCTGGATTCCCCGGTAGTGCGGTTCGAGGTCGTCACGGAGACGGGCGCCGAGGACGGTCAGGGTCACGCGGCGGCTCGTGCGCGTGAACAGGGGTGCTCCGACGCGCCGTTCCAGCCGCTGGATGAGCTGGCTCACCCGGGCGCGGGAGAGGTGCAGACGCTCCGCGGTACGGCCGAAGTGCAGTTCCTCGGCGAGGACGAGGAAGGAACGGAGCTCGTTCTGGTCCACGCGCATCTCCGGAAGACGTAGGGGACGTAGGGAGGGATCGGTAAGCCTGGCTGAACAACCGTTGCGATCATCGCTGTTGTTCCCGGATACGTCGTGGCGAAGGCTTGGGGCACCGAAACCGCCTCATACTCCGGAAGGGGTCCATCGTCATGAGTTCCTCGATCGCCTCACGGGACATGGACGCGCGCAAGTGGGGCATCCTGCTCGTGTTGTGCGGCGCCATCTTCCTCGAAGGTGTCGACGTGGCCATGCTCAATGTGGCGCTGCCGTCGATCCGCGCAGATCTCGGCCTGTCCACCGGCGAGTTGCAGTGGGTCATGAGCGCCTACGTACTCGGCTACGGCGGCTTCATGCTCCTCGGCGGACGGGCGGCCGACCTGTTCGGACGCCGCCGGATGTTTCTCGCCTGGCTCACTGCCTTCCTGCTCTTCTCGGGGCTGGGCGGTCTTGCCACCGAAGGGTGGATGCTGATCCTGGCCAGATTCGTCACGGGCGTCGCCGCCGCCTTCATGACACCGGCGGGCCTGTCCGTCATCACCACGGGATTCGCCGAGGGGCCGGAGCGGAACAGGGCGCTGCTCATCTACTCGGGCACGGCCGCGGGCGGGTTCACGATCGGACTGGTGGCGGGTGGGCTGCTCACCGCGGCCGGCTGGCGCTGGGTCTTCTTCGCCCCCGTTGTGCTGTCCTTCCTCATCCTTGTCGCCGCCGCCGTCCTCGTTCCCCGGTCGGAGCGTCCCGACCGGTCCGGCAAGCGCCTCGACGTGGCCGGGGCGTTCACCGTCACCGCCGCCCTCGTTCTGATCGTGCTGGGGGTCGAACGCGCGGCGCACACCGGCATCGTCCTCAGCCTGGCCACACTGTTCGCGGGGCTGGGCTTCCTCGGAATCTTCCTCCTCATCGAGCGGCGCGCTGCCGAGCCCCTGGTACGTCCGGGCATCTTCCGCAGCGGCGCACTGGTGCGGGCCAACCTCGTCGCCGCCCTGTTCGCTGCCGGATTCTTCGGCTTCCAGTTCCTGGTGGTGCTCTACCTCCAGGAACTGCGCGGGTGGACGACGCTGCAGACGAGTTTCGCGATGCTGGTCGCGGGCGTCGACACGGTGCTCTCACCGACCCTCACGCCAAGACTCGTTGGCCGCTTCGGCAACGCGAGGGTGATCCTCGGCGGTCTCGTACTCACAGCGCTGTCCTACGGGCTGTTCCTCCCGCTGGGAGCGGACATGAGCTACGGGGCGATGTTCCCGAGCTTCCTCATTCTCGGGTTCGGCTTCGCCCTGTCGTACGGACCGCTCACGATCATGGCCACTGACGGGGTCGCGGACGAGGAACAGGGGCTCGCGGGCGGTCTCCTCTACACCGCCTTCCAGTTCGGCGCCGCGGTCGGTCTCTCGGCCGTCACCGCGGTGAGCGTGGCCGCGACCCGTGGGGACACGCCCGCCGCCATGCTGGACGGCTACCGGGCCGCTCTGCTCGTCCCGTTCGCCGCGGCCGTCATCGCGGCCGTCATCAGCGCCTTCGGCCTCCGGGCCCGCCGGGACGGGGCGCCCGCCGCCGCGGCGGGCGAAGCAGGCACAGTGGCCGCGCCCGTCACCACCCCCGGCCCCCGCTGACGACCGCGCCCCCGCTCACTCGGCGGCGGCCAGGAGCGCGGACCTGGCGCCCAGCGCGGCGGAGAAACGGTCGGTCACCTGGGCCAGGGCCTCGGCGGAGCCCGGGGCCACGATCAGGGCACCGTCGTGGCCGACAGTGATGTCCTTGTCGAGCGTGAACCATCCCGGCACTATGTGCGCGGCGCCCATGGAGCTCAGCACGGGGCGCAGTGCGTAGTCGATCGCCAGGACGTGGGCCAGGCTGCCGCCGGTGGCCAGCGGCAGCACGGTCTTGCCGGTCAGCGCGTACTGGGGGAGCAGGTCCAGGAGCGACTTGAGCAGCCCGGAGTAGGCGGCCTTGTAGACCGGGGTGCCGATCACCACCCCGTCCGCCTGCTCGAACAGCTCGGTGGCCGCGACGATCGCCGGATGCCCGAACTGGGCGCCGAGCAAGGCCTCGGCGGGCAGGGTACGGACCTCCAGCGAGGTCACCTCGTGCCCCTGGTCCCTGAGCCGGTCGTCCAGGTCACGCAGGAGCCGCGCGGTACGGGAGGTCGAGGAGGGACTTCCGGAGACGGACAGGACGGTGGCCATGCGGGCACCTTTCGGGTCGGGGTTCAAAGGGGCCGGACGGGTCCGGCGGGACAGCTGCGGGGGTGGAGCAGCAGCTGGACGGCGGCACTCACCACGCACTGGACTCCACCGCGATCAGCGGCACCAGCTCGTTGCGCAGCGTCTCCAGGAACGTGACGATCTCGGCCGCCACCGAGCGGTGCTGGAGGTCGTTCAGGACATCGTGGTGGGCATCGCGGACCACCGAGAGACGGGCTCGGGAAAGGGACTTCGCCGTACGGGCGAGGGCGGCCCGGTCGGCGAGCGCATCGGCGTCGCCGACGAGGACCAGTGCCGGGACGCCGAGATCGCTTCCGTAAGCCGCCGCGAGCAGAGCGTCCGGCACCGCATCCTGGAGTGAACCCCGCCGCACGCCGGAGTCCTCGGTGAGCGCGCCGCGATGCGCGGGACAGAAGGTGCGTACGTCGAGCTCCTGGTCCCAGGTGCCGGCCGTGGTGGCCGTGTGCCCCGGGAGCCCGGCGAGAACAACGGCCTCCGGCAGCCGGGCGGCAGGGGTGTCCTCCCGGCCGAGCAGCGCGGCGACCGCGGCCGCGCCGGTGTCGGCTCCCACCACCACGACCGGGTGGACGACACCGTCCTGTGCCGCGGTTCCTTCGAGCGCCGTGGCGAGCTGTGCACCGAATCCGGTGAGCGAGCCGGTCAGGTCGTCGGCGTCGATCTCCGGCGCGTCGATGACACGCACCCGGTAGGCGTCGGCGGCGAGACGCCTGCCGAACCGGGCATAGGCCGCCCGTGTCTCTCCGCGGCCGGGTACCACGAGGACGGTGCCCCGGGTGCGGAGGCCCTCGGGGCCGAAGTGGTCGCTGTACTCGGGCATTTCAGACTCCTGCGGGTTCGGTGGCGGGTTCGGTGGCGGGTTCGGGCCGGGGTGCGGGGGCGGTCGCGGGCTTCCAGCCCAGGGCCGGTGCCACCTCGGTCGCGATGAGTTCGAGGGCCCGGATGGCGGCGTCGTGATCGGGGACCGCGGGATTGAACTGGGTGATCAGATCCGTCGCGACCGGCAGGACCTTCTCCTGCCGGAGCGCGGCGACGATCTCCTCGGGAGCGCCGTGGAACGAGTGGAAGCGCCGCAGCGCCTCGTCCATGCCAAGACCCTTGGGGAAGGCGCCGCTCTCGGCCATGCGCAGAGCGGTCCCGTGGACGTCGTCGCCGATCTGCCTGAGTGCCGTGCGCCTGTCCTTGGCCGGGAAAACGAACCGGGACAGCCCGATCCGCGGCCGGCGCGGCCGGTCCCACGCGGCGAGGAACGTGTCGGCCCAGGGTCGCTGCACCTCGTCCGTGGGTGCGTCGAACCCGTAGGCAGCCCGGTTGAGGAGCAGGTTCGAGCCCCCTGCGGCGGCGTACTCCGCACCGCTGCCGCTGAACACGCCCTGCCAGATCCGGTCGCCGAAGCCGGCGCCGGGCGGCTGGATCCGGAAGCCCGGTGCGCCCACTTCCTCCCCGGCCAGAGCCTTGCGCAGCACCTGGAGGTTCTCGCTGGTCAGCTCGCGCCTGCGGGCGAAGTCCCTGCCGAGGGCGGCGTACTCGGGGGCACTGGCGCCACTGCCCACGCCGATCTCGACGCGGCCGCCGCTCAGCAGGTCGACGGTGGCGACATCCTCGGCGAGCCGGACCGGGTCCTCCAGCGGGAGGATCGTGATGGCGGTACCGAGGCGTATCCGGCCGGTCCGCGCCGCGGCGTGCGCCAGGAAGGGCCAGGGCGAGGACAGGCCGCCGCCGCCCTGGCTGACGTGGTGCTGGGCGACCCAGCCGACATCGAAGCCGAGTTCGTCGGCGACGACGAAGAGTTCCTGGGCATTGCGGTACGTCCGGGCCAGGTCGTCACCCCGGCCCTGGACATGGGTGAGGAAACCGAGCCGGAATCGCGGCGTCTCGTCGGTCATGGGATGAATGCCTTTCAGGAATCGGATCGGGCGATATCGACAGCCGTCCGCGGCTGGACCGTGGTGACGCGGCCTTCAGGGCGTTCAGTCGCGCACGAGCTCCCGCTCGACGGTGTGCCGGTTGGCGGCGAACGGCAGGCCGAGATTGCCGCGCAGGGTGTCGGCCTCGTACTCCGTGCGGAACAGGCCGCGCTTCTGCAGGAGCGGGACGACGCCGTCGACGAAGAGGCTGAGGTCGTCGTTGTTCCGGAAGGCGAGATTGATGCCGTCGAAGGTGCCGGCGTCGAACCACTTCTCGATGGTGTCGGCCACGGTCTCCGGGGCTCCGACGAACGGCGAGCGACGGAACGCGTTGACCGACTCGGCGACCTGGCGCAGCGTCAGGTTCTCCGCGCGGGCCCGCTCGATGATCTTCGCGGCGCCGGTACGGCCGCCCTTCTCCGCGAGATGGGACACGTCCGGGAAGGGTGCGTCCAGGTCGTGTCCGGAGAAGTCGTAGGCCCCGAAGGAGCGGCCCAGGAGCGCGAGGTTGCTGTCGAAGTCGTTGTCCTCCTCGAAGATCTCCCGCTCGCGGTTCCTGGCGTCCTGGTCGGTCGCGCCGACGATCGGGCCGCCGTGGATGAACACCTTGATGTGGTCGGGATTGCGTCCGTAGGCCGCCGTGCGCCGCTTGATGTCGGCGTAGTACTCCTGCGCCTGCTCCAGGGAACCGCCCGGGGCGTAGATGCCCTCGGCCACCCGTGCGGCGAGATCGCGGCCCTCGGGGGAGACCCCGGCCTGGAAGATGACCGGCTGCCCCTGGGGCGAGCGGGAGATGTTGAGCGGCCCTGCGACCTTGAAGTGCTCCCCGACGTGGTCGAGCGTGTGCAGCCTCTCCCGGTCGAGGAAGACATCGAGTGCCACGTCGGCCGGGAAGGCGTCGTCCTCGTAGGAGTCCCACAGCCCCCGGGCCACTTCGACGAACTCCAGGGCCCTGCCGTACCGCGTCGCGTAGTCCAGGTGCTCGTCCAGCCCGTAGTTCTTGGACGTGCCGGTGTCGAAGCTGGTCACCACGTTCCAGCCCGCGCGCCCGCCGCTGATGTGGTCGAGCGAGGCGAAACGGCGGGCGAGGTTGAACGGCGAGTTGTACGTCGAGCTCGCCGTGCCGACCAGACCGATGTGCTTGGTGTGGGTGGCGACCGCCGACAGCAGAGTGAGCGGCTCCAGCCGGTTGAGGTAGTGCGAGGGATAGGTGCTGTTGATGAACTGGCTGTCGACGACGAACAGCGCGTCGAACAGGGCGTGCTCGGCCGCCTGGGCCTGCTGGATGTAGTAGTTGATGTCGATGCTGGCGTTCTTGGCGACGCGCGGGTCCTTCCAGAGACCGTGCTGGCCGGGGCCTCCGACGCCGTAGGGGTGCAGGGCGAGATGGATCGTGCGGGACATGGCTGTTCCTTTCGAGGGGGATCGCCGAATCGTTGAAGCAGCGGGCTGCTGGGCCGGCGACGTGACGAGGCGCCGGTGTGCTGCGATGCCGCCGGGCTCAGGCGTTCAGGAGTGCGCGCAGGGCTTCGCGCTCGGACCGGTCGGCCGCACCCGTGCGCAGGGTCGGCGCCGAACTGACGAGCAGTCTGGTGTAGGCGTGGCGGGGGTGGTTGATGACGTCACGGGCGGCGCCGACCTCGACCAGTTCGCCCTGGTAGAGCACTGCGATGCGGTCGGCGGTGCCCGCCACGGACCCCAGGTCGTGGGAGATGAGGACGAGGGCCACTCCGGTGGCTCGCAGCTCCTTGAGGATTTCCAGGACCTTGACGCGGTTGGCGGAGTCCAGCGCGCTGACCGGCTCGTCGAGGATGACCAGCCTCGGCTCGGTGACCAGTGCCCGGGCCACGGCGACACGCTGGCGCTGACCGCCGGAGAGCTCCCCGGGCAGCCGTTCGAGCAGTTCCTGTGAGAGGTGGACGCGGTCGAGGAACGAGCGGGCCCGAGCGGTTGCCTCCTTGCGCGCTACGCCCTGGACGAGCAGGGGTTCGGTCAGCGAGTCCTCGACGGTGACGTCGGGGTCGAGGCTGCGCAGCGGGTCCTGGAAGACGTACTGGACGACGCCGCGGCGGCGCAGGGCGCGCCACTGGCGGCGGCCGTAGGCGGTCACGTCCTCGCCGTCGATGAGGACCGACCCGGCGGAGGCGGGCACCAGGCCGAGAATGGCACGGGCGAGCGTGGACTTGCCCGATCCCGTCTCGCCGATCACCCCGACGGTCTCGCCGGGTGCCACGCTCAGCGAGACTCCGTGCAGGGCACGGCGCCGCCGTCTTCCCCGTCCGTAGCGCACCTCCAGACCGGTGACGTCCAGCACCGCTGCCGCGCTCTCCTCGCGGTCGGCAGCCGCTGCCTCCGCTTCGGTGAACTCGGTGGTCATGACGCCTCCTTGGGGGCGAGGAACTTCTCCAGGCCGTACTGGTCGTGCTCGCCGATGAGCAGCCGGGTGTACGCGTGCTGCGGATCGTGGAGCACCGCCTGCGTGGGGCCGTGCTCCACCACGTCTCCCTGCTTCATCACGAGGACCTCGTCGCAGAGCTGGGCGACGACGGCCAGGTCGTGGGAGACGACCACGAGCGCCAGACCCGTCCGCTCCCGCAGCTCGGCGAGCAGATCGAGGATCTCGGCCTGGACGGTGACATCGAGTGCGGTGGTGGCCTCGTCGGCGATGAGGGTGCGCGGCTCGACGGCGATGGCCGCCGCGATCAGGACGCGCTGGAGCATGCCGCCCGACAGCTCGTAGGTGTACTGGCCGTAGACCAGCTCCGGGTCGCGCAGCCGTACCGCCCGCAGCAGTTCGACGGCACGGTGCCGGGCCTCGCGCCGCTTCAGCCCCAGCTTGGCCCGGAGTACCTCGGCGATCTGGGCACCCACCCGGATCGAGGGGTTGAGGTAGGACGCCGGGTCCTGGAAGACCGCGCCGATCGTGGCGCCGCGCAGGGCCGTCCACTGCCGGGAGGTGAGGCTCGCGATGTCGGTGCCGGCGATCTCGACCGAGCCGCCGGACACCTCGAAGTGCGGGGGCAGGATGCCGAGCGCTGCCCGGCAGGTGAGTGTCTTGCCGCTGCCGGACTCGCCGACGATGCCGACCGCCTTGCCGGGAGTGAGCTCGAAGCTGACGCCGTGCACGATCTCCCGGTCGGTGACCCGGTCGCTGATGCGTACGTCGCGCAGGGCGAGCACCGGCGCGGACGTCGGGACGGGGCGGCCTGCGGTGACGGCGGGCTCGGCCTGCCCGGGGGCGATGTTCTGGGACACGGTCGTCACAGGGAACCTCCGGTGGGTACGGGACCGCTCCTGTCGAGGCGGTTGGCACGGGCCCTGCGGTTGTTGACCAGCGCCCGGCCGGCCTCGCCGGAGACGTCGCGGATGGCGTCGGCGAGGAGGTTGCAGGCCCAGACGGTGACCATGATCAGCAGGGCGGGCGCCAGCGGCGCCCACGGCTGATGGCTGAGATAGCCCAGGTCCGAGGCGAGCAGACCGCCCCAGGTGGGCGCCGGGGGCTGGACTCCGATACCGAGGAACGTCAGGCTCGACACGATGACGAACCCGACGCCGATGGTCTGCGCGAGAGCGATCGCGATCGGCGGGAGCACCTTGACCCAGACGTGACGCCGTACGACCCAGCCGACGGACGCACCGGAGATGATCGCCGCCTCCACGTACGGGGAGCGGGCGACGGCCAGCGTCGCCGCGCGGGACACCCGGTAGAAGAGCGGCGAGACCAGCGCGCCCGTGACGAGCATGGCCTGGGTGAGGCCGTTGCCCAGCAGCGCGATCACGGCGATGGCGAACAGCAGGAACGGCAGGGCGACGAGCGTGTCGGCCAGGCGGAGGGTGAACCACTCGAAGGACCGGCCGAGATAGACGGACAGGATGCCGGGCACGGCGCCGACGACCAGGGCCATGAGCGCGACCTCCAGTGAGCCGAGCACACTGACGCGCGAACCGTCCAGCAGCCGGCTGAGCACATCCCGGCCGAGGTAGTCGGTGCCCAGCCAGTGGGCGCCCGAGACGTCCGCGAGCGGGTTGTCGCTGGTGGTCAGGGGATTCTGCGGAGCGAGCCAGGGTCCGAGGACGGCAAGCAGTGCGATCACCACGAGGATGACGACGGCGATCCGGCCGGACGTGAGTGCGAGAACGCGGCGCACCATGGTCACACCCCCCGCTGCGACGCCGGCATCACACGTGCCAGCACCAGATTGATGATGAGGTTGAAGGAGACGACCAGGACGATCGACACCACGAGGACGCCCTGCACCGCGGGCACGTCACCGGCCTGGGCGGAGTCGTTGGCGAATCTGCCGAAGCCCTGGAGGCCGAAGATCCACTCCGTCACCACGGAAGCGCCGACCAGTGCCGGGAACTTCTGGCCCAGCGTGGCGAGCGCGGGCCCGAGACCGTTGCGCAGCACATGGCCGAAGAAGATCCGCCGGGGGCTCAGTCCCCGTACCACGGCGCCTGTCACATAGTTCTCGTCATAGGCCGAGATGAGACTCGTTCGCAGCTGGCGGGCGACATCGGCGATGACGTCGAAGCTGAGCGCGAGCGCGGGGAGGGTGATGTGCGCGAGCCAGCGCCCGAACCCCTGCTCCGCCGGGATGTAGCCGGCCGAGGGGAACAGATGGAGCCCGACCGCGAGGACCGCGACCAGCACAATGCCGACGACGAACGCCGGCATCACCGAGATCACGGTGACGAAGCCCGTGATCGCACGGTCGACGAAGGTGGTGCGCCGGAGCGCGGCCAGGGTGCCGAGACCGAATCCGACGATCACCCCGATGATCAGCGCGAACGTGGCGACCGACAGGCTCACTCCCAGACCGAGCCCGATCAGTGTGGAGATGTCGGCGCCGTTGACCCAGCTGGTGCCGAGCTGTCCGTGCAGAACGCCGGTGAACCAGTCCCAGTACTGGGTCAGGAAGGGCTTGTCGAGGCCCCACTGGGCCTCGATCCGGTGGATGGCGTCGGGAGTCGCCTCCTCGCCCAGCTGGATACGTGCCGGGCTGAGTCCGCTCAGCGACCGCAGCGCGAACGTCACGAACGTCGCGACCAGGAACACGGGCACGAAGATCGCGACCGACCGGCCGAGGGCGGCCAGGATCCGGCCTGCCGCGTGCCGGGCCCTGGGCGCGGCGAGCCCGCGACGGTGGACAGTAGGCGCCGGTGGAGCGCTCGTCGTCATGGGGCTTGCCCCTCTCTTCAGCGAATGCATGTCAGTTGCCGTGCGGAGCAGCTCAGTTGGTGCCGTTGACGGTGACGCCGGTCCAGTCGATGTGGGCCGGGTTCTTCGGCAGGCCGGAGATCTGCTTGCTCTTGGCGAAGAGGTTCGGCGCGGAGTACGTGAAGACCAGCGCCTTGCTTTCGAGGCCTGCCCGGGTCGCTTCCTGAAGGGTCTTCGTGTACTTCGGCGACTCCAGCGGCGTCCGGCGGACCTTGGCCACCGCCGCCTCGAAACCGTCCGGCTCGTACGGCGTGCTGAGGTTCAGCGGGCCGTCGGGACCGAAGTGGGCCGTGAGGGTCTGTACGGCGGAGTCCCGGCCCGTGGTCGAGTACAGCGAGAAGGCCAGGTTCTTGGCGAAGAAGGGGGTGGCCCAGTTCTTGTCGATCTTGATGGTGACGCTGATGCCCACCGCGGCCAGCTGTGACTGCACGATCTCGGCCTGGGGGTCCTCCGCCGGGATGACCAGCTTGAGCTTGATGTCGCCGGCCTTGTGACCCGCGTCGGCGAGCAGCTGCCTGGCCTTGGCCGGGCTGTACGGGTAGGAGTTCCCGGACTTCGGGTCGTAGGCGACATATCCCTTCGGGAAGGGCTGGTTGGTCGCTTCGCCGTAGCCGAAGGTCAGCTTGTCGACGAACTCCTTGCGGTTGACCGCGTAGCGGACGGCGTCGACGACCCGGTCGTCGTTGAACGGTGCCTTGTTGACGTTGAGGCTGATGTTGGAGGCGTTGAAGCCGGGCTGGGAGAAGACGTCGAGTCCGGCCTTCTTGGCGGCGTCCGCCTGGCTCGGGTCGAGGTCCGCGAAGTTGTAGACGCCGGTCTGGAGGCCCGAGACGACCGTCGAGGTGTCGGGGGCCGAGTTCAGCTCGACGTCGTCGATGTGGATGTTCTTCGCGTCCCAGTAGTCGGGGTTCTTCGCCAGTACGGCCTTGGTGCCGGGGACCAGCTGCTTGACGACGAACGGTCCGGCGCCGACCGGGTTCTGGTCCAGCTTCGCCGGGTCCTTCGCCGCCTTGGGGCTGGCGATCTGCAGGACGCGCTCACCCAGCAGCTGCGGTATCTGGTAGTCGACCTGGCTGAGGTGGAGGACCGCGTCCAGCCCGTCGGCGTCCACCGACCTGATGGACGTCAGATCGCCGAACAGGGCGGAGTTCTTCTGCTTCTTGGCCCGCTCGATGGCGGTCTTGACCGCGGTGGCGTCCACCGGCTCACCGTCGCTGAACTTCAGGCCGGGGCGTACGTGAAAGGTGATCCGGTCACCGGCGGCGTTGTACTCCCAGCTCTTGGCGAGATCGGGAACGGCCTTTCCGGACGCGTCGGTGCGCGTCAACGAGGCATATACCAGGGCAAGTTCACGGAACTGGGCGCCGCTCCCCCCGACCACCGGGTCCCAGTGGGCGGGGAAGTACGAGGAGGCCCACTTCAGGGTGGCGCCGCCGTCCGAGGCGGAGACGTCGCCGCCGCAGGCGCTCAGGGCGGGGGTGAGCAGCGCGACGAAGGCGGTTCCCAGGGCCGCGGACCGGAGGCCGCCGGCCCGTCGGGCCGGCCGGATGGCATGTCCGGGGCGGGGCGTCGTGACTCGTGGGGACATCTCATTCTCTCTGTGATGGGTCCGGTGCTGCGCCGGCCCGGGTCGGGGCGCGGGGCGTCGGGAAAGGGTGAGTGCGGGGCGGCTTCGTACCCGCGCCGGACCGTTGGCCGGTTGCCGGGCGGACGTGCGGGGGTGGCGGGCAGCCCTTCGGGCAGGCGGGGAGGCCCTGTGGCGGGGGCGGGCAGGAGGGCTGAGGGGCCCCGGCCGTGCGTGAGCCGACGCTCCTGGAGGAGTGCCGGAGGGCTCAGGGGTGGGCCGGGGTGCGGGATCCGGGGCGCGACGGTGCGCGGCGGAGCGCGAAGCGGAAGTGCGGAGAGCAGGCGCGGCTCAGCGCTGCAGCGGGCAGTCGGTGCTGCCGGCGGGCGTCAGGCGGCGCCTGTGGATCGGAGCGGTGGCCGATCAGCGACAGAGTGCGCTGGAGGTGCGCCGAAGATCCACGTATCGGCACACCACACCGGGGTGCGTCGTGAACATGGTGCACATCCTGCTGGCAGCTGTCGGCGTCTGTCAATGGACACCAATTGGTGTCTCATTCGGTGGAACGGGCTCTGACCGCAGATCAGAGCCCTGCGGCGGGCCGGGAAGTGGTGGCCGGGTGTGCCGCGGCCTCCTGTGGATGCAGCCACAGCGGGCCGTTCCCGGTGTCCAGCCGGACCGCGTGCGACGGCGGTCGGCCGCCCTCTGCGAGCAGCTCGGCCTCCGGTCCGGTCAGGCTCCGGTGTCGCTCCAGCGCCTCGGCCGGGGACAGTGGCCCTGGTTCCCTCAGCAGCCCGGGGCCGAGTGCTTCGACGGCCGCCGCGTATGTCTCGAAGGGGCGCCATCCGGGCACCACCCGGTGCCCGGCGGGGGAGCGGAACAGAAGTGTCGGGAGGGCGTACCGGAATCCGTCGTCGGGTGTCTGCCTGGCCGCGCCGGGATGTGGCGATCCGTCGCGCACGGACAGCACTTCGGGCACCGGGCGGCGCGCCTCCGCCCGGTCGGCCCGCACGTCTTCGAGTACTTCGCCCGACGCGGCATCCGACCTCAGCCGGTCCGGATCCAGGTCCGGCACGCCTCGCGCCGCCGACAGCGCGAGCGCGGTGGTGTCCGCCGGCTCCCCGAGCACGAAGACGGTCTCCCGCAGCCGTCGCAGCACCCGCTCGGCCACGTCGGGGCCCTGGAGTTCCGCGGCCTTGGCGACGAGCGAGGAGGGCCAGGAGCTCGCTGCCACCCGGTTGAGCCGGACCGCGCGGGGAGCCCGGGTATGCGAGCTGATCTCCTCCACGTAGCCGGCGTACCAGGCGGTCTCCGCCGCCGGATCGGGTGGTGGGTCGTCGTCGAGGTCGAAGAGGATCGCGTACGCCCGCCGCCAGCGGACCCGGCCTTCCAGGGCCGCCCGCAGGCGACGGAAGACGGGCTCCGACCCCCAGGCCCACGGGCACATCGGGTCGGTGTACTCCACCACCTCCACCACGGGGGGCGGTTGCGGTGTGCCCGTCACGAGACGCCGACCCCGGACTGCCGCTCGAGTGCGCCCGCAGGCAGCAACGAGGCCAGGGTGAGCCCGCGCAGGACCGCCGTCGCCTCCGCCTCGACCCGCCGCCACACTCCGGGCAGGCCCACAGCGGGACCGGGGTAGTCGAGCGCGGCCAGGGACTCGCCCCGCAGGGTGATCACTTCACCGTCGACGGCGTGCACGATGTCCAGAAGGGCGATCTCCCCGGCCGGCCTGCCGAGCCAGTAGCCGCCCTCGCAGCCGCGCTGGCTGCGCACCAGGCCGGCTCTGCGCAACTCGCCCACTACGGACTTCAGGAACCGGAACGGGATTTCCTGTGAGGAAGCGATGGCCTCACAGGTGAGTGGACGGCCAGGCTCACGGGCGAGCTCCAGGAGGGCCCGCGTGGCGTAGTCCGCCTTCGCGGAGATATGCATGCCCACATCATGCCCGACGGCGGGTCCGCGACAAGGACTTCCCAAGGTTCCGTGCCTACATTGCGGCAACATTGCCGCAGGTGAAGGGCAATGGACACCTCTTGACATCCTTTTGCGTGCCGCCCTAGCGTCCGGGTCATGAGCGAGCCGCTGACGACCCCTGGTGAAGGCTTCCATCCTCACCTCCACGACGCCCCCGGCCATTCGGCCGGGCCACTGCGCAGCCGGGTGCACCACATCCGGGCGGACGCCCTGGACGGTGACACCGCCCAGACCGGCGGCATGCGCAGGTTCGCCGCTGTCAGCGGGAAGACCGTCGGCGCGGAGAGGCTGTGGATGGGGCAGACCCACGTGGCCCCCGCGACCTCCTCCTCGGACCACCACCACGGCGAGTCCGAGACCGCCATCCATGTGGTCGGCGGACACCCCGAGTTCGTCTTCCTGGACGATTCGGGCGACGAGCCGGAGGAGGTACGGCTGCGCACCTCGCCCGGTGACTACATCTTCGTCCCGCCCTATGTGCCGCACCGTGAGGAGAACCCCGACCCCACCGAAGAGGCGGTGGTGGTCATCGCCCGGAGCACCCAGGAGGCGATCGTCGTCAACCTTCCCCGGCTGTACGCCCTCGGGGACCCTCATTTCCCGGACGGTGCCGCCTGACGGCATGCGACCAGCGGTACCGCGGAATCGTGGGAAGCGGGTCTTCGCGGGGCAGACATGGCAGTTGGGCTCGTCGGTCACGATCGTGTCGCTGTCGTCCGCGCAGCGATCATGTGCACCGTTCACTCGTGGCGGTCAATCGACAAGTCGTTATGGCGCTTCGTCGTCATCATCGGCGGCCATGTTCCACGCCTCGGGCAGATCGCTGCCGCATCAGGTGCCGGTGGTGGAAGGTATCCCGGCAGCCGGGATCACCGCAGCCCCCGTCAGTCCGGTGGCGCCGTGAGCGGTCCCCGCCATGTCATCAAGGCGGCGTCAGCCGACCAGCAGCACGAGCTTCCCGCGCGCACGGCCGCGTTCGCTCACCCGGTGTGCCTCGGCGACCTCGGCGAGCGGGAACGTCTGCGCGACCGGGAGCGAGAAGCGACCGGACTCGATCAGCTCGCCGATCTCGCCGAGCGCGTGGACCGCACGACCGGCATCCCCACGGCTGAACCTCACACCGTGCTCCTGGGCGCCGGCGAAATCGGCCACCGTGATGACGTGTGCGGCGCCGCCCGCGAGGCCGATGAGCTCGGGGAGCACTCCGCTCCCCGCCACGTCGAGCGCGAGGTCGACACCGTCGGCCGCGAGCGCGCGAACGCGCTCGGTGAGGCCCTCGCCGTAGGCGACGGGTTCGGCCCCCAGCGAGCGGAGGTACTCGTGGTTCGCCGGACTCGCGGTACCGATCACACGCGCGCCACGCACCACGGCGAGCTGAACCGCGGCGCTGCCCACGCTCCCGGAGGCTCCGTTGACGAGCAGTGTGCCGCCGCTTCCGACACCGAGCTGGTCGAGCGCGCGCGTCGCGGTCTCGATGGCGGCCGGCAGCGCCGCAGCACCGGCGAAGTCGAGCGACGGCGGGACCGGCGCGTAGTGGGACAGCACGACCAGTTCCGCCTGGGCCGCACCCTCGCTGGAGAATCCGAACACGCGGTCGCCGACGGCCACATCCGTGACGCCCTCGCCGAGCTCGTCGACAACGCCCGCCGCTTCGTGCCCCAAGGTCTGCGGGAGCTCCTCGTCCATGAGGCCCTTGCGCTTCTTCCAGTCACTCGCGTTGACCCCGGCCGCGCGCACCGCGACCCGGACCTCCCCGGGACCGGGATGGGGATCGGGGAGGTCCACGATCTCAAGAACCTCGGGCCCCCCGAACCGGCTGTAGCGGGCTGCCTTCATCCTTCGCTCCGGTCTCGATCAGGGCGGCGCGCGGGGTGCGCGTTCGACAGCGCACGCTGCTCGCCGCGAACACCGTACGTCACGAGTCTGGCCCTTCCCCAAGACCCATGGCCGCAAGGCGTTCCGGGTCGCTCACCGACAGGATCCCGACGATCCGGTCATCGGCCACGGTGCACGCCATCACCCCCAGCAGCTTGCCGCTCGCGCTCCACACCACGACCCCGGACGCACCGTCGACGACGGCGGCTCGCGCGGTCACCGAGGCACGAGCGCCGCGCCGGGCCCTGGTGGCCACCTCGGCCGCCCCGGTCCTGACGACCACGCCGCGCGGGGAGTGCGAGCGCCACACCACGTCCGGGTCGAGCATGCGCAGCAGCGCTTCGAAGTCTCCGCCCCGCGCCGCAGCGAGAAAGGCATCGACCACCGCGCGTTGTCGCTGCCGTTCGTGGGCCGGACGAGGCGTGTCGTGCACTTTCCGACGGGCCCGGCTGGCGAGCATCTTGGCCGCGTCCGCGGACCTGCCGATGATCCGGCCGATCTCTTCGAACGGCACCGCGAACATGTCGTGCAGCACGAAGGCCAGCCGCTCGGTGGGACGGAGCGTATCGAGTACCACCAGCAGGGCCAGTCCTACGGATTCGGCGAGCAGAGCGTCATCCTCGGGTGCCCCGTCACCGTCCTCGATGACCACCAGTTCGGGCAGCCGGGCGTCGTACGACGCCTCGGGCCTGGCCTTGCGCGAGCGCAGCACGTCGATGCAGACCCGGCCGACCACGGTCGTCAGCCAGCCGGCGAGGTTGTCGATCGAGGCCGCGTCCTGGCGGGCCAGCCTCAGCCATGCCTCCTGCACCGCGTCCTCGGCGTCCGCCCGCGAGCCGAGCATCCGGTGGGCCACTGCCACGAGGCGGCCGCGCTCCTGCTCGAAGGCACCCGCCAGGGCGTCGTCGGGAGCCGGTTCGTCCGGAGCCGGTCCGGTCATGTCGTCGCCTTCCTCGATCGGGTTCCGTCATGGCTGTGACGAGCCCGGAGGCTCGGAGGTAACCGACGAGCGAACGGCCCGGTCAGGCCTTCGGGTCCGGACGAAGCCAGTGGGCCTCGGTCGTCCAGCCGAGGAAGCGGCGTCCCGCACCGGCGTCCGGTGTGCCGCCGGCCGCGGTCCGGCGCAGTCCGGTCAGCGCCGGGGCGAGCCGGGCCGCGACATGGGCCGGGTAGCGGGCCGCCTCCTCGTCCAGCCGGTCCAGCACCCGGGCCTGTGCCGCGCTGTCGCAGAGCGACAGGTGGAAGACCATCTGGCGCCACGCGTACGCCGCGTCCTTGATCGTGGGCAGCGGACGAGGGTTCCCGTGCACTCGGGCCGTCAGCAGGCACACCGTGGCGAAGCACCGCAGGGCCAGCTCGTCCCAGCCCGGCCCGGAGCCGATGCCGACCCGGCCGACCAGGGTGGCAAGATTGTGTGTGGTGAGGATCTGGGACTGCTCGATGACCTTCCCGTTGGCCGCCACCGACCAGTTGCGGGTGCCGGAGCCTCCGGCCCGCTCGGCACACAGCTTCGCGAACCCCGGCGAGGTGCGTGCCCGTTGCGTACGGTTCAGCGAATCGCTCGCCTCCGTGATCGCGAGATTGCGTACTGCCGCATAGTCGATGCCGTAGTAGCGCTCGTACAGCGTGCCGCCGAGCAGTTCGGCGGCGACCCGCGCCGCGGCAAGGAACTTCGGGGTGAAGGTGCCCATGAAGATGTCCGATGCCAGCTCCTCCACGAGCGGCGCTCCGGCCTCCGCCTGTCGGGAGAGGACGCCGAGTTCGCGCACGAGCGGGTTGGGCAGGATCGTGCCGGGGAACGCCTGCACGGCCAGTTCGCCCAGCTGACGGAGCGCGGCATGGGCGGGCTCGTGTCGCTGGTCGTCGGTGCGGTGCGCTGCCACCGCACGTACCCAGGGCAGTTCCTCGATGCGCACCTGCCGTTCGAGGTTGAGAAGCAGAAGCGAGCGACGGTTGCGGAACGCCCGGTAGCTCGCGGCCATCAGGGTGCGCAGTGCCTCGTCCTGGTACGCCTGCGCGTAGGTGGAGGCGACCAGCTGCGGCACCAGTTCGGCCAGGACCTCGGCCGACGGCACCACACCGCGCTCCACGAGCGTGCTGAGCGGAGCGCTCAGTGCGGCCTCCACGACACGCCGGACAGCCGCCGGAACCACCGTTGCGCCGGGCAGCCCGTTGGCCGCGGCCTCGCGGGCGGAGACGTCCGCGATCAGCGGTGCCACATCGGCCGCGCCGGTCTGCTGCGGAAGTCCGGACAGCCGGCGCAGCACCAGTTGGGCGAGTGCGTGGTGCGAGGGCCGGCCGGCCTGGACGGCCTGCAGGGCGCGCAGCTCGGCGTGGGGCGCGGAACCGGGGCGGCCGCGCCGGCGGACCATGGATTCCACCGCGTGACGCAGCAGTCCGACCCGGCGCGCGTCCAGTGGCCGGCCGGCCACGGTCTCCTCCAGGGCCCCGCGCAGGATGCCCAGGTTCTCCTTCGGCTTACGGTGCTTGGTGCAGCGCGTGTGGGCCGCCGCGAGATCCCGGTAGCGGCGCAGAAGGGCTGCGCCGCGCTCCAGCCAGTCTTCGTCGGGTACGCGGTCCAGGAGCCGGCCGGACGTGGCCGTCTCCAGCCAGTGGGCCAGCAGTTCGTCGCCGAACGGCTGCCAGACGGCGAGGGCCTCGCGCTGGGTCTCCACCGCGGAGTTGGGCCGCCGGGCGGCAAGGGACGCGGCGGCCTCGCCGACCGTGCGCCGGTGCACGTCCCGTACGTCCGGCGCGGGCAGGGCGGACGGCCGCGGCGTGAAGCGAAGCCGCTCGGCCCACGGTTCGAGCACGTCGACGAGTTCCAGCGCACCGGACACGTCCCCGGCGCGCACCAGCCATGCGACGACCAGCAGCGCGGCTTCCTCGGGAACGAGGATCTCGTAACGGCCGCTGTCGAGGAGCCCGTACAGCCGGGTCAGGCCCGGTTCGGTGAGGCAGTACGCGAACAGCGCCCGACGTCCGGCCGGTATCCCCGCCAGGGTCGCGGCCTCGTGCTCGTACTGCTGGAGCGGGCCCTCGGCGCTCGCCGCGGAGGTGGCGAACCCGCCCCGTACGACCTCAGGAGTCACCCAGGCGGGCAGCCCCGCCACGGGGGTGCGCGATCCGACGGTCAGGCGGCCGTCGGCCATTGCGCCGAGCACGGCCCGCCAGCGGTCGAGCCGGCCGGCGGCGCGGGCCCGGGTCTCGGCGTCGCCATGGGTCAGAGAGGTCAGGAAGGCCTGGGCCACCATGGCCCCGGGATAGGCCGCCGACTCACCGGACCGGGCGGGAAGCTGCTGCTCAGCGTCGTGGTTCATAAGCCGGCGTGGCAGGTTCCGCCCCTGCGCCCTCCGGGTCCGGAGCCCGGTGCTCTGGCTACTGAGCTACACGCCGTTGGTGGCGAGATTAGATGGCCCCGCGGAACCCGTACAAGCGGATTACCCGAGATCCCCGTGCAGCCGGGGTCCGCAGCGAGTCAGGCGAACCAGCTGTCGTAGGCGGTGTCCAGGCTGTCCTGGGGCGGATCGGGGAGCAGCTGGTAGAACTTCCACGCGTAGTCGTACGGATCGAGGCATTCGGCGTACCGCTCGCCCCATGGCGCGTCGAGCGGGCCCGCGGTGACCGTGGCTCCGGCCGAGCGGCAGTAGTCAGCGGCCGCGTCGACGTCGTCCACCTCGATACCGATGACAACGCCGAGACCCCGAGGACCGGTTCTGGTCATGCGTTCGTGGTCGCTGTCCGGAAACGGCATGCCGGTCAGGGCATCGACGAGGAGTTGAAGAGCACCACGTCTCAGGACGGCCATGATCGGCCGGCCGCCCGGACTCGATATCGATCCGGCCTGCTCGAACCCGAGCCCCGCATAGAACCTGGCTGCCTCGGTCACGTCCTCGACGCGGAGACCCACCCGGAACGCGGCTTCACCCGTCATGTGCGTCTCCGTTCGGCGAACGATCCCGTACCAGCACGATGTATCGGTGCCACGATGCATCAGTGCGGGGAACCGTGCCAAGTGTCCAGCGACCCCTCGCACGGCACCGGGCTCAGGCCGCGTGCCGGCCCGAGTGGAGCGGGGTACCGCCCGCCAGGTCCTCCGGGTCCAGAGCCAGCGACAGGGCGGCGGTGGCGCCGACGTCCGCCAGGCTGTGCGCGTCCGGGAGGAGCTCCACCCCGTCCGCGCCGGGCCGGTGGATCAGCACCGGCACGTACTCCCGGGTATGGAGTGCGTGGCCGATCGTGGGGTCGTTTCCGTGGTCGCCGGTGACGATCAGCCGGTCGCCGGGTTCCGCGAGCAGCGCCACGAGCCCGGCGAGGCCGGCATCCACCTGTTCCAGCAGATGTCCGTACCGCTCCGTGTCCTGCTGGTGCCCTGCCAGATCCGTTTCCTGCACGT
The DNA here is from genome assembly GCF_042882365.1 of Streptomyces sp. NPDC058221. Classification (NCBI taxonomy): domain Bacteria; kingdom Bacillati; phylum Actinomycetota; class Actinomycetes; order Kitasatosporales; family Streptomycetaceae; genus Streptomyces; species Streptomyces sp. NPDC058221. The sequence continues at coordinate 26,972 of NZ_JBHVWF010000057.1, forward strand.
TGGCGACCACGAGGGCGTCGCCCTCGGCGCGCACCGCGTCCAGGGTGTGCGACAGGACGTCGGCGGTGGCGACGGCCGGATGACGTGTTGCCGCCGCGCACTCCAGGATGTCGGCGGCCTTGCCGACGAGGGTGACCGGGATGCCGGCCCGGGCAGCCAGTTCGGGGAGCTGGCGGGTGTGGTCGAGGGGGGCGCCGAGATGCTGCACCTGGAGGCCGCCGTTGCGGTAGAAGCCGGTGGCGGGCGTGTCCAGTCCGGTCGTGCCCCCGTCGCCCGGGCGGACGAAGTCGCGGAGCGGACCGTCCGCGTGGCCGCCGACCGCGATGACCCGCGCCACCGGAGCGACGGCGCGCACGGTGCGGGCGATGGCGAGGATTCCGCCGGGTCCTTCGAAGGAGAGGTCGTCCAGGCGGCCGGAGGCGTTCCAGTTGATTCCGGGATCGGCCTCCAGGTTGTCGTGGACCAGGACCGCCCCGTCGACGACGAGCAGCGGCTTTCCGTCCAGTGGCTCGACCCGGTGGCCGGCGGCGGTGAGCGCGTCGGCCACCTCGCCGAGGTGGTCGGCGAGCCTGGCCACGGTCACCCGGCTGAAGTCGGCGCCCATCATGGTCTGGTGGCCCGCGAAGGTGTCCGCGCCCGGATAGCCGAGCGCGGCCCGGCCCGCGGCCACCGGCAGATGGGTGCGGCGTGCCAGGTCCGGGTGCTCGTGGACAAGACCGAGCCCCAGCGCGCCGAGTACCGGCAGCCGCAACGGCCGTCCGAATGCGGTGCGGCAGTGGTCGAGTACGTGTCCGCAGGTGTCGGCGGCGAGGTCGCCGGGACGCAGGGTGCCCGCGTCGGGCATGGCGCCGACGCCGAATCCGTCGATGACGACGATGACGGTCTTGGCCATGAGGTGCTCCTTACAGGGCTCGGCCGTGGGCGTCGTACAGCCCGTTCAGCCGGGGGCTGCCGGAGGCCAGTCCGGATACGACGGCGACGGTCGAGCGGGTGACGAAGATCTGGGTACGGAAGGCGAGCAGCGCCGTGTCCCCGATGCGGACGTCCGCTGCGCGGGCGGGTGCGTCGAGCAGCCGGTAGTAGTCGATGTTCTCGGCGGGTGCGGCCTGCACGCCCAGTCGGGTGCCGGTGCGCGGCAGGAGAGCGCTGCGGATGTGGGAGCGGGTGTAGAAGCCGCCGCCGAATATCGCCGGCCGGCCGTCGTCGAGGGTGTGTGCGACCTCGCTGACGTACACGTAGGCGGGCTTCTCCGGCTGGGCCGGATCGAGGGCGTGCAACGGGGTCGTCCCGGTGAGCGCGTGGCCGGGCTCGCCGTGGGTGGCTCCCAGTTCGGCGAGCAGCGGGAGGGAAGCCATCGAGGTGGCGCTGGGAGCGCTGAGCTTGAGGTCGCGGTGTCCCCGCGCGGCCAGGAGTTCGCGGGCCCTGAGCGCCAGGCCGAAGTTGGGGGTTGCGGCCGGCATGCCCGTAGCCGGGTCGCACAGGACACAGGGGAATGCGGTGACGCCCGCGATCCGAATGCCGTCCAGTGCCTCGGCCTCCTTGGCGAAGGCGTCCAGCCGGTCGAGCGGGACACCGCCCTCCTGGCCGGGGTAGACGGCTCCGTCGGCACCTTCCAGCCGGATCAATACGTCCTGGACGAAGCCCAGTTCGCGCGCCGCTTCGGAGACGGCACGGGCGTTGGCCAGGTCGAAGACCGTGACGGTCTCGGGACGCCAGGCCAGCATCTCGGGCAGCGCGCGCCGGGGGATCTGCACGAGGTGGCCGAGGTTGCCGGGCTGTGCGCCTGCGGCGTGCAGCGTACGGGCCTCGGCCGGGTCGATGGCGGCCGAGCGGGGGATGTGCCGGGCGATGGCCCGGATCAGTTCGGGGTTGCGGCCGAGCTGTTTGACGACGAACCAGAGGCTGATGCCGAGACGGTCGGCCTCGGCCGCCAGCAGTGCGGCGTTGGCCTCGACGGCGTCCAGGTCCACGACATAGGTGTCGGGCGGGATCTCGCCGTTCCGGTGGAGTGCGGCCGCGGCGTCGACGAGCCCCGGGTTGCGGGTGAGCACGGTGTCGAGAAACACGGTCAGTCGTCCTTCGGGTCGTCCAGGGCGGCGAGCGAGCGGCGCAGGATGTCGATGACGAGATCCGCGCCCGCCCGCATCGGGTTGATGCGCACGGTCCAGTCGGCGAGGTCGGGGGAGTCCTCCAGAGCCGAGCTGGACATCCGGTAGAAGAGCGGGGCGATCTCGTACCGGGAGTTGGAGCCGACGGGATAGGGGGCGGCTCCGAACCGGGCGGCGACGGCGGGCAGCCGCCCGGCGACGGGCCGGTCGAGCCGTACGAGCAGGCAGCGGTCCTGTGCGTTGGCGATGCGCACCTCGGCCACGCCCGCCACCTCACCGGCCGTCAGCCGTTCCGCGACCTCGGCGCCCACGCGTGACTGCACGGACCACATCACGGGAACGTGGGTGAGGGCGCGCAGGGCGTCGAGCGCCTGGTGGCCCTGGACCTGCCCGCCGCCGGAGTAGTTGTCGCGGCGGATGCGCGCGACCAGGTCACGGGCGCCGACGACGAGGCCGACGCCCTCGGGGCCGTGCAGCTTGAAGAGGGAGAAGCAGGAGGCGTCGGCTCCCAGTTCCACACCGGCGGCAGGTGTGCGCATGACCGCGTAGTTGTCGTCGACGATCGTGCGCACCCCGGCCGCCCTGCAGGCGGCGATGACCTCCGCCGGATCGTAGGAGTCGGCGAGCCGTTGACGGGTGTGCTGGATGTACGCCCACCGGTAGCGTCCGGACGCGAGGGCCTCGCTCAGTGCCGGGGCGTCGTTGAAGTCGGCCTCGGTGGTCTCCACGCCGATGCCCCGCAGCGTGACCGCCGTGGTGCGGTAGACCGGGGCCCGGTGAATGAGCAGCGGGTCGCCCGCCCGGACGGCCGCGTTGAGGGCGGCCCGGATCGCACCGGTGCCCGCGCCCTGGACGAAGGCGGCGTCCTCGGCCCCGAAGAACTCCGCGAGTACGGCTTCGACGCGGGCGGTGGTGCGGGGCCGGCCCAGACCGGGGACGACTCCGGCGTCGGACGAGAACAGCTGCTGTCCCTCGAAGTGTGCCGCGGTGGCCTCCAGCAGCCGGAACTGCGTGGCGACGGCGTCGTCCAGACCGACGGTCGCCAGCGGGAAGGTGGCGGGAAGTACGGGGCTCATGTCAGATCTCCTCCACGCTCGCGCCGGTCAGGAAGCGCAGCGGATTGCGGCGGGTCAGCAGATCGATCAGGTCGTCGTCGGCGCCCGCCGCCCGGAGCTCGGGCAGGAAGCTGCGGAAGAGGTGTCCGTAGCCCTGACCGCCCTCGTCCACGAGGTAGCCGTGGCGTGAGATGTCGCAGCTGAGCAGGGCCCGGTCGGCGTGGCCGGCCTCCACCAGGCAGAGCAGCAGCCGCAGCCGGGCCCGGTCGCTCTGGTAGGACGACTTGCCCACGGTGTCGAAGGCGACGTACGCCCCGCTCGCCGCGAGCTCCCGGTGGACACCCGGATCGTCGAGCAGATCCTGGTGGCCGATGCTGACGCGGTGGGCGGGCAGGCCCTCACCGGTGAGCAGTTCCAGCTGGGCGAGCCCGCCCCGGCCCAGCTGCGCGTGGGTGGCGAGGGAGAGCCCGGTGGCACGCGCGGCCCGGGCACCGGCCCGCAGCACCTTGGCCTCGGGAGCGGTCGGGACGTCGCCGTGGCTGCCGATCTCGCCGAGTACGCCGGGCCGGACGCCGGTCGCACCGATGCCGGCCTCGATCTCGCGGACGAGGACCTCGGTGAGCTGCTCCACGTCGGCGGTGTCGATCTCCGGTGTGTGGAACGGCTCGTAGTACCAGCCGGTCGCGGCGACCACCGCGACCTGCGCGTCCCGGGCGATGGCCGCCAGGGTGCGGACATCGCGTCCCATGCCCCGGCAGGTCAGCTCGACGACGAGGGAGAGCCCGAACTCCTCCCGCAGCGCGTTCAGCTCGGCGGCCACGGCCGCCGCGTGGAGCCGCGGATCGAGGACGGCCGCGCCGTCGCCCCGCTGGTCCAGGTCGAGGACGAGGTGCTCGTGGGCGAGGGCGGGGCCGCGTACCGAAGCGGCCGGGAGATCGCCGCTGACGGTGCGCAGAGTGTGCGGGGCGGGGTGGTTCATCGTGGGTTCCTTCTTCGCGTACGGGCCCGGTCCGGTCCGGGGCGGATCAGCCCTTGACCGGGGTGAACAGGTCGAGCCAGTACAGGACGTTGAGCAGGATGCCGCCGACGATCACGGCAGCCGGTGCGGCGGCCATCTTCACGACGGGACGGCCCATTGCCTCGTTCAGCAGGTAGAGCCCGCCCACGACGAGGATGCCGAGCCCGCCTCCCATGGCGTTGGCGGCCATCAGCGAACCGAAGAGGATCGCCAGCTGGAGCGTGTCCCCGATGGCGCTGCGCAGGTGTTCGGACGAGTCACGGACACTGGGCAGCTTGCCGAGGACCCTGCCGATCCAGGAGAGGGCCAGCACCTCGGCGGCGAACACGAGCGCACCGACGACAGCCGCCAGGAACGGGTTCGGCATCAGGTAGCCGATCGGGTACACCAGCGTGAATCCGGCGATGCCGTACGCGCCGGAGGCGAGAGCGGTCGTCGCGATCAGCGGGATGAAGCCGAACACCCGGTAGAAGTCCACCTGGGCGGCCTCGGAGTACTGCCCCTTCGCGATCAGGAAGCTGGTTGCCTCACCGCCGCCGAATATGTGCATCTGGGCCAGCACACAGACTCCGGCCCCGAGCACCATGAACAGCGGCAGGTACCTGCGCAGCCGGGCGGCGCTGGCACTGAACAGCGACGCCATCGGATCGTCCTCCAGGACGACCTCCTCGACGCCTGCCGCCCGGTCGGTCCGGCGCTGCCGGACGTCCTTGGCGACCGCGAGGCCGATGAGCATCAGCACGCCGACGGCCATGGCAAGCGCTCCGGCGAACATGTTCGGCCACAGCTTCATCGTCATGACGACGAGGGCGAGTTCGAGGACGCCCGCGATACCGCCCCACTTGCGGCCGAACTGCTTGGTGATGGCGAGCACCGGGAACAGCGAGAAGAGGAACAGGATCGGTGTCGACATCTGCTGCATCGCGGTCAGGAAGTCGACCGGCAGGTCGTGGGCGACGTTGTTGGCGCCGTTCAGACCGAAGACGACCACCGCGCCCCAGGCGCCGCCGAGGATAGGGGCGAGCCACTTCTTCGGCGCCAGCATCCCGAGGATGTCCGTGGGCAGGAAGACCAGCCACGGGTTGAGGACGCCGGTGGACAGGGCCATCGGGGCACCGAGTCCGAAGATGAAGCCGGCGGAGAGACCGAAGGAGACAGCCGTCGTCGCGCTGCGGGTGGTGCGCCCCTGGATGAAGTCCAGCATGAAGGGGCGCACCCCGTCATTGAAGACGGCCAGGGCCATGTGCGAGATGTAGGCCGTCAGCGCACAGAGGGCTATCACGGTGAGTTGCTGGGCCAGCGTGAAGTCGAGACTGGCGCCGGCTGCGAGTGTGGTGCTCACGAGTCACTCCTTGGTGCCCGGGATGATGAGAACGGGCTGGGATCAGCCGCGGGCGGCGATGGCGCGCGCCATGAGGGGGGCGATGACGTCGATCTGGTCCATCGAGAAGCCGAAGACCTTCTTGCCCTCGGCGAGCAGTTCGGTGACCTTCTCCTCGGTCGGGACGCTCCGCCCGAAGGTGTGGCACGCGGCGCTGCCCATGAGACCGACGAGCACACCGAGCGAGGCACCGGCGCCCGTGTGGCAGGTGCCGAGGTAGTAGTCGGCCTGACCGGCCCGGAGCTTCATCGCCGCGTCCATGTCGCTGGAGGCGACGACGTCGAGCGAGTCGATGCCGAGCTTGCTGATGGCCTCGGTGACCTCGGTCTTGCCTACTCCACCGGTGAGGATCTTCGTCATGGCTGTTCTTCTCTCTGTGTCGGTTCGGTCCACGGGGGCGAGAGGGCAGTGCCCCTGCCGTGATCGGTCAGGACGTCGGGGCGGAGGGGGACTGCTGGGCGAGCACGGCGAGGTGCATGCCGAGAAAGTTGACCTCGGACTCCGGGAGCGCGGCCCCGAGCTCCCGCTCGGCACGGGCCGAGACGGCACGGGCGCGGGTGACGGCGTCGGGATGTCCGGCCAGCTCGGCGGCGACCTGGTCGTCGGTGAGGAACTGCTCGATCGGTTCGCCGTCCAGGAGCCGGCTGAGCGCCATCATCAGATGGCTGGTCAGCATGCCTGCCGTCGCTTCGGTGACCGTGCGTCCCTCGGCCTCCAGAGAGGTCAGCTCGGTGGTGACGAAGTCGGCCACCTCGGGCCTCACCTGTCCGCCTTCGCGAAAGAGCTGGATCCGCAGTGCGAGCTGGTCGTCCATGATGATCCTCCTAAAATCAACAGTAACCAGGATTTTGTATTTTGAGGGTGTGCGACTCCCTGGAGTTGTGAGACCCCGGTCACTGAACCCGCTGGTCAGTACGAGGGGACGCGCTCGCCGCGGAGCACCTCGCTCTGCAGTCGGGTCACCAGTGACAGATCCAGCGAATCCCGGACGGCGGCGAGCGCCTTGGCCCCCTCGGACCTGCCGATCACTGCGGCGGTGGAGTTGCGCAGGGCGAGTTCCCTGGTGACCTCGTCCCCGAGCGGGAGCACGTCGACGCCGATCCCGAGCCGGTCCTGCGCCTCGTCCAGGTTCCAGACCGTCGCGTCGACCTCGTTCCGCGCGAACAAGTCGCCCAGCTGCATGTACGACGCCTCCCGCCACTCGACGTCCTTGCGGCCGGCGAAGACCCGCTCCACGAGCATCCGCAGATCCTCGGAGGCGTGGTCGACCGCCACCCGCAGTCCCGGTGTGTCCAGGTCGACGCCGTGCCGCACCAGCATCCCGTGCGCGCCGACGTACGTGGCGGGGCCGAGGTCGGCCACCAGCTCCACCGGGTGCTCGGCGATCAGCTGATCGGCGGCGAAGCGCGACAGGACGACCAGGTCGACCTTGCCCTCCAGTAGCGCGGCGGTCCGGGCTCCGGCGCCTCGCATGAACGTGATGGCGAACGGTGCGCCGGCCTCCTCGAAGGCGCTGCGCAGCCCGGTCGCCAGGCCCTCGTAACGTCGCGAGTAGGGGAGTGGCATCGCCGCGAGCAGGGTTCCGAGACCGGACAGCCGCCACAGGATGGCTCGGTCCGAGTGGACGAGGAACGTACCGAGATGGCCGCGCGCGGTCGTGGAGATCGCCCCGGACTCCTCCAGCAGGTGGAGGGCGGCCTGGACGGTGCCGTTTCCGCAACCCAGCTCCTGCGCGAAGTCACGGACGCGGGGCAGGCGGGTGTCCGGCTCGTGGTGCAGGAGCAGGACGGCGAGCTGCCGCGCGGCGAGGCCGTTGCGCGTGAGGAAGCGGTTGTCGAAATCGTTCACGAATCAAACAGTAACCAGGATTCTGGATACTGACAAGGGTTGTGAGACGCGACGAGCGAGCGGGGGAGATCGGCCGGTCCTGCGCCCGGGGGCGGGACGCGGGAACTCCCGAGCGGTTGCGGGTGGGTCCGGATGCCGGTCAGGCGTGCCGGGCCCCTCGGGCTGCCCGGAGTGCGCAGGGGTGTGGGGGCGGGGAATATTGGGCCATGGATAATTCGGCTCCGCAGTCAGGGCCCCCGCGCAAGCCGGTAGGGGCCGGCGCGAGCGGGCCGCCGAACCAGGCGCTCGCGCTCGCGGCGATGATGTTCGCCGTGTCGATGACGTTCATCGACCAGACCATCGTGGCGATTGCCGCGCCCGACATCATCCATGAACTGGGCCTCACGTCCTCGCAGATGCAATGGGTCGTGAACGCCTATCTGCTGACCCTCGCCGCGTTCTTCGCCCTCGGCGGCCGCCTGTCCGACATCTACGGCCACCGCCGTGTCATGCTCTGCGGCACGCTCGTCTTCGTCGTCGCCTCGGCGCTCTGCGGCGCTGTGCCGACGGGCTCCTACGCCGAGGCGTGGCTGATCGGGTTCCGGGCGGTTCAGGGTGTCGGCGCGGCCTTCATGTTCCCGGCGGCGCTCGCCGTGGTCATCGCCGTCTTCCCGGTCGAACGGCGCGGGCGGGCGTTGGCGTTGTTCTTCGGCGTCTCGGGCGGGCTCACCGCCATCGGTCCGCTGCTGGGTGGCTGGCTCACCGGCTGGACCTGGCGCGCCATCTTCTGGATCAACGTCCCGATCGCCGTGATCGCGATCGTCCTGGCGCTGCTCGCCCGCATTCCCGAGACCTCGAAGCGGGAGCCGCTGGACGTGCCCGGCACCGTGCTCATGGCGGTCGGGATGGGACTGACCGTCCTGGGGCTGCAGCAGTCCGCGTCCTGGGGCTGGGACACGTGGCGGACATGGGTGTGCATCGTGGCCGGCCTCGCGGTCCTTGCCTACTTCTGCCGCTTCGAGCTGCGGCGGCGGCATCCGCTCGTCAAACTGCAGGTTTTCCGGGACCGGGCCTTCGCCGTCGACATGGCCGTGCTCTTCTTCGCCATGACTGCCTTCGTGCCGGTGCTGTTCTTCGCCTCGGTCTACGCGCAGGTCTCCCTCAGTGCCTCGCCCAACCAGGCGGCGCTCTATCTGCTGTACTTCTTCGTGGGGTTCGCCCTCGCCTCCCAGTGGGGCGGACGCATCCTCGACAAGCGGGGAGCCCGTCCGGCCCTGAAGCTCGGTGCCGCGGTCGGAGCAGTGGGGTTCGCCCTCTGGGCCGGCAAGCTGACGACGCTCTCGATGCACGACCAGTGGCTGTACGCGGCCATTGCCGGAGCGGGCATCGGCTTCATCCTCGCGCCCGCCTCGACCGATGCGGTCAACCGGTCGATCGGCGCCTCGTACGGCGAGGTCACCGGCATCACCCAAACAGTCCGCAACTTCGCTGCCAGTATCGGTCTGGCGGTGTTCGGCACGGTGCTGACGCATGTCACGGTCAACCGCGTCGGGCAGACGCTGCGGGCGGATGGTGTGCCACGCGGACCTGCCCGCGATGCCGCCCACCAGATCGCCGAGGCCGTCACCGGCAACGCGGACGCGCAGCAGCCGACGGGCGGGGGCCGGGTCGCCGAACTCACCCGGGATTCGATGCAGTCGATCCGGATGGACTTCGCCGAGGCGAACCAGTGGGTCTTCTACTGCATGGCCGGTGCCCTCGTGCTCGCCTTCATCTGTTCCCTGTGGCACCCGGGGACGCGCGTAACGAGGGAACCGGGGAGTGCGCAGCCAGAGAAGCCGGCGATGCCCACGCCTCAGCCGTGAGCCGAGGTGGCCGTTCCGGGGTTCCAAGTAGTATTCCTTGACACGAATATTCGCGTCAAGGAATACTGGGGTCATGACCGATGCACTCCTCACCGCGCTGGCCGACCCGGCCCGCTGGCGGCTCGTGCGCCTGCTGGCCGAGCGCCCCCGCCCGGTCGGCGTGCTCGCCCAACTCGCCGAGGCCCGCCAGCCGCAGACGACCAAGCACCTGCAGACCCTGGAGCGTGCCGGCATCGTCACCTGCAGGCGATCCGGGCAGCGCCGCATATACGCGCTGCGGTCCGCCCCGCTGCGGGATCTGGCAGCCGTGCTCGGTCGCATCGCCGACACCGCGGACCACGCCGACGGCCCGCGGGCGACCTATGACCGTTACGGGCGCAGCGTCCACGCGGAGCGGCTTGCCGCAGAGGGACCAGGGTGGGCCGACGGGCGCTCGTTCAGGTTCCGTCGGTCGATGACGGTCCGGCCCGACCTGGTGTGGCGCCATCTGACCGAGGTTCCCCTCCTCGCTCGTTGGTGGGTGCCGGACGACCTCCGGGTCTCCGAGCTCGTCTTCGAGGCGCGACCGGGCGGGCGGATCGTGCAGGAGTACCGCGATGCCGAGGACGCCGACGGGTCGGACACGGTCGCAGGGCGGGCGGAGGGCACTGTCGAGGGCATGAGCCCCGGTGAGCGCCTCGCCTATCGCCTCTCCCCACTCCTTCCCGACGGCGTCCCCGCCTTCACCGCACACGTCGATCTCGATCTCCGTCCCACCGGTACCGGCACGGACCTGTCCGTCCACTACCGGATCAGCGACAGCACCGTCGACTCCGCGGACTTCGTCGCAGGCATCGAGATCGGCTTCGGCCAGAGCCTCGACAAGCTCGCTGCAACGCTTGCCGACGACCTGAACCGCACAGCCGGTGCGCACGACACGAAGGGTGCCGACGGCTCCCACGACACGGCCGGCACCCGTGTCGCCCACGACACCAGTGACCCCGGATCTCATTCGAGGAGTAAGACATGACAGAGCAGGCTGCCGGCCGCAGGGTCGTCACCAATATGAGCCTCTCCCTCGACGGACGCTACGCCGGTCCCGACAGCCCCCTGGATATGGGCTGGGTGATGCCGTACGCCGTCACCGACGTTGCCCGGGACCATCTGACCGGCCTCTGGCAGTCGGCGACGACGGCCCTGCTGGGCCGGGTCAACGCTGAGGGCTTCCTCGGCTTCTGGCCCACCGTCATCGGTATGGAGGGGGTCGATCCGCGCGACGAGGGCTTCGCGAAGTGGCTGGTCGACGTCGACAAGGTGGTCCTGTCCTCCACGCTCGACGAGGCGCCGTGGGAGCGGACGACGATCGTCGACAGGTCGACCGCCGAGGTGGTCACGGACCTCAAGGCGGCCGAGGGGGGCGACATTCTCGTGCTTTCCAGCGCGAGTGTCATCAAGGCCCTCCTGGCGGACGACAAGGTCGACCGGCTCGCGCTCACGGTCTTCCCGGTCTTCCTCGGCGGCGGGCCGGCCCTCTTCGACGACGGACTGCCCGCCGCGCAGTGGTCGCTCGTCAGTCAGGCCGCGGGCGAGCACGGCACGTTGGCCCTCGTCTACGACCGGGTCCGCTGAGCAGGCCGGTGCCGGCGCCCGGGGCGGCGAACGCGTCCGTCGGGTGAGTCCCGTACCACCAGCAGCTCAGCCTTGGAGTCGGACGGTCATCCGCACGGTCACATCGTCGCCTGCCAAGAGTCCCCGCGCTGTGCGCACGGCCTTCTTGAGCGGCAGCAGATAACCGCCGTCCTTGGGGAAGAGCGACGTGGTGAAGACGGTCCCGCCGATGTCCGCCTCGACGGGGACCACCCCCCAGCCGTACGTGGCTGTCGCGGCCACCTCGCGGATGTCGGCGGCCTGTTCTTCGGGCACGGCGACGAAGTGGAACGGCGACGGCCCGCGCCACTCGATCACGAGGCCGGTGAACACCACGTCCATGAGATCGATCCGTTCATCGGGGACGGCCGGAGTCCGGGCAGCGTACGTGCGTTGTCAGTGGTGGCTGCGGCCACTCTCCGATCGCGGGACACCGTCCACGTGGCGGGGGAGATGGTCAGCCACCCTCGGGTCGGGACCTGAGGTGCTCGTGGTCCAGCCAGGCGTCCTCACCGGCTGACCTCCAGCACGAGCTTGCCCCGGGTGCGGTTGCTCTCGCCCAGCCGGTGCGCCTCGGCGGCCTGCTCCAGGGCGAAGGCGCGCTCGACCTCGACGCGGACCGTGCCGGAGTCGACCAGGCCGGCGATGGCCGTCAGCCCTGCGGCGTCCGGTTCGACCAGCAGCGGGCTGGTACGCACACCCGCCTGTGCGGCCGTGGCGGCCAGCTTCTCCGAGACTCCGCTCGGAATGGAGATGACCAGACCGCCCCGCCGGGTGACCGACACCGATCGGACGTCGGTGTCGTCCGCGGCGCCGATCAGGTCGATGACGACATCGACCTCGCCGATGGCCTCCTCGAACCGCCGCCGGGTGTAGTCGACCGTCTCGTCTGCGCCCAGTTCCTTGAGCCACCTGTGCCGCGGCTCACGGGCCGTCGCGACCACCTCGGCGCCCAGGTGCTTGGCGAACTGGACCGCCAAGTGCCCCACGCCACCGGCTGCCGCATGCACCAGCACCCGCTGCCCGGCGGTCACCCGCGCGGTGTCGACCAGGGCCTGCCAGGCGGTGAGCCCCGCGAGCGGCACTGCCGCGGCCTCGATGTGCGAGAGCGAAGCCGGCTTGCGGGCGAACTGGCGGGACGGCGCCGTGACGAATTCCGCGTACGCGCCCGCCGGGCGTGGGAACCACGGCATGGCGTAGACCTCGTCGCCGGGTGAGAGCGAGGTGACACCGAAGCCGACCTCCTCGACGACTCCGGATACGTCCCAGCCGAGGATCAGTGGAAGCTTCTGCAAGCCGGCCATACCGTGGCCCGCGCGGGTCTTCCAGTCCACCGGGTTGACTCCGGCGGCGTGCACACGCACCAGTACCTCGGTCGGCAGCGGCTCGGGGCGCGCGACCCGCCCTGCGGTCAGTACGTCGGGTCCGCCGAACTCCCCGATGGTGACGGCACGCATCGTCTGCTCGCTCATGATCTCCTCGTTCGCATCCGTGACGGGCGTTCTCGCACCGGGGCCACGACCCCGATGCGCTTCAGCCTCGTCGACGTACAAGGGGAACCGTGAATGGCTGGACAGCCATCTGCCGTACCATTCCGGCCATGCCGCATCGCGTCGCTGTTCTCGCCCTGGACGGGGTCATGCCGATGGACCTCGGGATCCCCGCGAGGGTGCTCAACGAAGCCCTCGACCCGGCCGGGGAACGGCTCTACGCCGTGACGACCTGCTCGCTGGGTGGACTGCCGGTCCGTACGAACGAGGGCTTCCGGATCGTTGTCGACGACGACGAGTCACTCCTGGAGAGCGCGGACACGGTGGTGATCGCCACCCAGGAGCCCGGCGAACACCTGCTGACCACCGGCGAACTGCCCGCCCCGGTCGCGGCGGCCTTCGCTCGGATCGGAGCCGGGACCCGCATCGTCAGCCTGTGCACATCGGCATTCCTGCTCGCGGCGGCCGGCCTGCTGGAGGGGCTGCGAGCCACCACGCACTGGGCGCTGTGCGACCGGTTCACCCGGTTGTTCCCCGGCGTCGAGGTCGATCAGGACGTGCTGTTCGTCGACAACGGACGCATCCTGACGGCAGCCGGGGGAGCGGCCGGCATCGACCTGTTCCTCCACCTGGTCCGCAGGGACCATGGCGCGACCGTGGCAGGAGCCGCTGCGCGACGTTGCGTGGTGGCCCCATGGCGGGAGGGTGGACAGGCGCAGTTCATCGAGCACCCGGTGCCGGAGGAATCCGACCGTTCCACGTCGGCCACCCGCCACTGGGCGCTCAGCCGGCTGGCCGAACCGGTCACCCTCCAGGACATGGCCGATCACGCGCACATGAGCGAGCGCACGTTCACCCGGCGGTTCCGCGCCGAGGTGGCCACGAGCCCGCTCCAGTGGCTGCTGCAGAGCAGGCTGGCCGAGGCGCGCCGCCTGCTGGAGTCCAGTGACCTGGCCGTCGCGCGGATCGCCACCGCCTGCGGTTTCGGCGACCCGGTCGCGTTGCGCAAGCACTTCCACACCCACCTCGGCCTGTCCCCGCTGGCCTACCGCCACGCCCACCGCGCTCCCGCCCAGGCAGGGACAGCGGCCCGCTGAAAGATCTCCAGGGCGTTGTCGAGCGAGACAGGCCCGGACAGGCTCCGATCACCCGGCCTCCTGGCCGTTCCCGGGTCGCTGAGCCCACTTCGGCGTCCAGATTCCGCCGTCGGGGCGGCCGGGGTAGGCGGAGCGCAGGTGGGCGCGCAGAGCGTCGAGGCCGGGGTGCGGGTTGTCGGTGCGCCAGAGCAGCGAATGGGGATAGACGGGTGTCGGCCCGCGCAGGGGGATGCGTCTCAGGTCGTGGCCGGCAGGCCAGACGAGAGGGGTCTGTTCGCTGACGAACGTGGCCAGCGTCGAGGAATTCGCGATCGTGTCGAGCAGGGGCTCGATGCCGAAGTCGGGGCCGATCGAGTCGATGGTGAACCCGAACGCGGTGGCGAGCGCGTCGTAGTAGGCGGCCCACTCGGTGCCCGAGACGTTGCCCGGCATCCAGATCCGCCGCCCGGCCAGCTGGGCCGGGGTGACCGAGTCGGCCGCGGCGAACTCGTGGCCCGCCCCCGTGAACAGGTGCAGCGGTTCGTCGAGGACCGGGGTGGCCTCGATGTCGTCGGGGAGCCGGAGGCCGGGCATGGCGACGGCACGGAAGGTCGCGTCGATCGTTCCGGACCGGATGGCGGCAATGGCCGAGTCGGAGTCGAAGAGCGTCACGACATCGAGTTCGACGTCGGGGTGCGAACGGTGGAAGCCGCGCAGCAGACCGGCCAGCGAGAGCTGCCGGCCGATCACATCGACGCGCAGCGGGCGGCTGCTCGGACACACGGAAGCGGCCGCCCGCTCCTCGGCCCGGAGAAGGGCCCGCGCATGGGGCAGGAACGCCTGCCCGTCGATGGTGAGCTGGGCTCCGCGCGCGGTGCGGCTGAACAGCTGAACCCCGAGGTCCCTTTCCAGTACCGCGATGCGCTTGGACACCGCTTGCGGGGTGACCGACAGAGCGATGGCTGCTTCTTGGAACTGTCCCGCGTCCACGGCGGCGACGAAGGTGTTCACGGCGGTGAGGTCCACGCCGGCCATCCTAAGTGATCAACCAATGGTTGATCGATGGAGGCGAAATAGTTGTTTGATTCCGGTACTCAAGGCTCGCTTTGATGTGTCTGGTCAACGTGTGGTGTTGCTGCGGAGTGACAGAGAGGCCGGCCGGCGGCCGGCCGCAGGCAGCGTCCACGTCCATGTCCACGTCACTCCTGCGGTCCTGGCCGGGGTGTGGCGTCCGTTCGTCCCCGGAGATGACTCACCCGTGCCGGATTCCTTCGTACATCTGCACAACCACACCGAGTACTCGATGCTGGACGGTGCGCAGAAGCTGAAGCCCATGTTCGGCGAGGTGGCCCGGCAGCGGATGCCGGCGATCGCCATGAGCGATCACGGCAACATGTTCGGTGCCCATGAGTTCGCTCAGGTCGCGAAGGGCTTCGAGGGCATCACGCCGATCATCGGCATCGAGGCCTATGTGGCGCCGTCCTCCCGGTTCAGCCGGAAGCAGGAGTTCTGGGGGCCCGGAGGCCGCCGCGCGGTGAGCGATGACGGTGAGGGCTCGAAGGACGTCTCGGGCGGCGGCCGCTTCACCCACATGACGATGTGGGCCCGGAACGCACAGGGCGTGCGGAACCTGTTCTGGCTCAGCACCCGGGCCAGCTACGAAGGCCAGTTCCCGGCCGGAAAGCCGCGCATGGACCGCGAGCTGATCGCTGAACGGCCCCAGGGCGTCATCGCCACCACCGGCTGCCCCTCCGGCGAGATCCAGACCCGTCTGCGGCTGAACCAGTACGACGAGGCGAAGGCGGCCGCCGCGGCCTACCAGGAGATCTTCGGCCGGGAGAACTACTTCCTGGAACTGATGGACCACGGCCTGGAGATCGAGCGCACCGTGCGGGGCGGCCTGCTGCGCCTGGCCGAGGAGTTGAGCATCCCCCTTCTGGCCACCAACGACGCGCACTACGTCACCGAGGACCAGGCCGATGCCCACGACAGCCTGCTGTGCATCGGCGTCGGCAGGAACAAGGACGACCCGAGGCGCTTCCGCTTCAACGGCTCCGGCTACTACCTCAAGACCGCCACCGAGATGCGCACTCTCTTCTCGGAACTCCCGGAGGCCTGCGACAACACCCTGCTCATCGCCGAGCGCATCGAGCCCTACGACGAAGTCTTCGACTATGTCGACGAGATGCCGCAGTTCCCGGACGTGCCCGAGGGCGAGTCCCAGGAGTCGTGGCTGCGCAAGGAGGTCCTCAGGGGCCTTGCGCTGCGCTACGGGAATCCCGTGCCCCCGCACGTACTGGAGCGCTTCGAGACCGAGATGACGGTCATCGGCCCCATGGGATTCAGCTCCTACTTCCTCGTCGTCGCGGACATCTGCCGCCACGCCCGGGACAGCGGGATCCCCCTCGGACCGGGCCGTGGGTCGGCCACCGGCTCCCTCGTGGCCTACGCCACGCGCATCACCGAACTGTGCCCCCTGGAGCACGGACTCCTCTTCGAGAGGTTCCTCAACCCCGAGCGCATCAACCCACCCGATGTGGACCTCGACTTCGACGACCGCCACCGCGACCGGATGGTCCGTTACGTCACCGAGAAGTACGGCGACGAGTACACGGCCATGGTGAACACGTTCGGCAGGATCAAGGCCAAGAACGCGACCAAGGACTCCTCCCGGATCCTGGGATACCCCTACTCGCACGGCGAGCGGATCACCAAGGCACTCCCGCCGGACCAGAACGGCAAACCGGCTCCCCTGGCCGCCGTCTTCGACCCCTCTCACGAGCGGTACGGCGAAACCGGCGAGCTCCGGCAGATGTACGAGAACGAGCCCGAGGTGAAGCGGGTCATGGACACCGCGCGCGGCGTCGAGGGCCTCACCCGCGGCACAGGCGTGCACGCCGCCGCGGTGATCCTCTCCAAGACGAGGCTGACCGACCGCATCCCGCTGCACATGCGCGCCTCGGACGGGGTGAAGATCACCGGGTTCGACTACCCGTCCTGCGAGGCGATGGGCCTGATCAAGATGGACTTCCTGGGGCTGCGGAACCTGGGCGTCATCGACCAGGCCATCGAGAACATCCGCGAGAACCGGGGCGTCAGCCTGGCCACCGTGGACCCTATGGACGGCGACCCCTCCACCGTCGTGATCCCGCTCGACGACCCGAAGACGTACCGGCTGCTGGCCGAGGGCAACACCTTCGGGGTCTTCCAGCTGGACGGCGGCGGCATGCG
Source organism: Streptomyces sp. NPDC058221 (assembly GCF_042882365.1). NCBI lineage: Bacteria > Bacillati > Actinomycetota > Actinomycetes > Kitasatosporales > Streptomycetaceae > Streptomyces > Streptomyces sp. NPDC058221. The sequence goes on from NZ_JBHVWF010000057.1 coordinate 43,649, forward strand.
GGTCCTGCTGCGGCAGATGGAACCCACCCGCTTCGAGGACATCGCCGCGGTCAACGCCCTCTACCGCCCCGGCCCCATGGCTGCCAACGCGCACACCAACTACGCGCACCGCAAGACCGGCCGCCAGGAGATCACCCCGATCCACCCCGATCTGCGCGAGGCCCTGGAGCCGATCCTCGGCACCACCTTCCACCTGCTCGTCTACCAGGAGCAGATCATGGCCATCGCCCGGGAACTGGCCGGTTACACCCTGGGCGGCGCCGACCTGTTGCGCCGGGCCATGGGCAAGAAGAAGCCGGAGGTGCTGGCCGCCGAGTGGGACAAGTTCCACGACGGCATGCGGAGCAACGGCTACGGCGAAGAAGCCATCAGGGCCCTGTGGGACGTCATGCTGCCGTTCTCCGGCTACGCGTTCAACAAGTCCCACACGGCCGGTTACGGCCTCGTCTCCTGCTGGACCGCGTACCTGAAAGCCAACTACCCGGCGGAGTACATGGCCGCTCTGCTCACCTCGGTCGGCGACGACAAGGACAAGGCCGCGGTCTACCTCGCCGACGCACGCAAGAACGGCGTCCGCGTCCTCCAGCCCGATGTGAACGAATCCGTCGCGGAGTTCACCGCAGTCGGGGACGACGTACGGTTCGGGCTGCGATCCGTACGCAATGTCGGCGACAACGTCATCGACGCGATCGTCGGCTCCCGCCGCAACAAGGGGAAATTCACCTCCTTCCCCGATTTCCTGGACAAGGCCGAACTGCCGGCCCTCAACAAACGGGCCGTCGAATCCCTGGTCAAAGCCGGAACCTTCGATTCCCTGGGACATTCCCGAAAGGGCTTGGCTGCCGTTCACGAGGCCGCCATCGATGCCGTCATCCCGGTGAAGAAGGCCGCCGGATTCGGTCAGGACGACCTCTTCGCGGAACTGGGCAAAGACAGCGGCGACGGACCGGCCCTCGGCCTGGACCTCTCGATGGACGACACCGAGTGGCCCCGGCGCCAACTCCTGGCAACCGAACGCGAAATGCTGGGCCTGTACGTCTCGGCCCACCCCTTGGACGGAGCCGAGCACATCCTCTCCGGCGCCCGGGACTCCTCCATCGCCGAACTCCTCACCTCCGGCCGCACTTCGGGAGACGTACAGCTCTCCGGTCTGATCACCGGCATCCAGCTCAAGATGACCAAACAGGGCAACGCCTGGGCCATCGTGAATCTGGAGGACCGCGACGCCGGCATCGAGGTCCTCTTCTTCCCGGCCTCCTACCGCCTCGTGCAGCACGCCCTGTCCGAGGACAACGTCATCTCGGTGACCGGGAGGATCGAGGACCGCGACGGCACCGTGAACATCTTCGGCAGAGAGCTGAGGGTGCTGGACATGTCCTCGGCGGAGCACGGCGGCAAGCCACCCGTACGACTTGAACTCCTCGCCCACCAGGTCACCGAACGGTCCGTGAGCGAGCTCAAGCGGATCCTCGCCGACCACCCCGGCGAGAGCCCGGTCCGCCTCAGCGTCCGGGGCACCCGGAAGACCACCGTCTATGCCCTGGAGGCAAGGGTGAACGCCATGACCATCGCCTCCGATGTGAAGGGCACGTTCGGGGCCGACGCATGGGCGGGCACCGCCTGACACGGACGTCGGGCCGGACCGGCCGGGCGGTGATGGGCCGCCAGGCCGGCCACTGAGCGCCGGCGGGGCGCTGTCAGCGCAGGAAGCTGCCGAACTCCGCCTTCGTGACCGGACCCCCGACATCGCCGGGTGCGAAGGCCGTCGCCCCCTTCGTGGTCAGCCCCTTGGCGTCGCCGCTCAGGTTCCAGACCGCTCCGGTCGAGGCGTTCTCCGCGGCCGAGGACACGGCGAGGTCGCGGTGTCCGTCGCCGTTGACGTCGAGGAGCGCGCAGGCTGCCCCGAACTTGTCGTTGTTCTCGGCGACACCGGGCACACCGGCAGTGTCCTGTTGCATCACCTGGCTGCCGTCGCCGGTGACGCCGCTCGCGGTTCCGTGGAGCAGCGCGAACGAGCCGGCATCGGTCAGACCGCCGAAGTCCTCGCCGTCGATGCCGAGGGCGATCTCCGCGCGGCCGTCCCCGGTCACGTCGGCCACCGCGACGCACGAGCCGACATGGTCGTCCTCCTCCTGGGCGCCGTAGAACCCGGGCAGGGACTGGTCGAAGGTCTGCACCCGGCCGGACGAGGGGCCGTCGGCCGAGCCGTACAGGACGGTGACCTTGCTGGTGTCGCTGCTGCTGCCGATCACCAGGTCGCCGTAGCCGTCGCCGTCCACGTCACCGATGCCGGTAGCCCCGGTGTCGTTCTCGGAGCCGATGTTCCCGAGTGTGCCGGACTCCTTGAATCCGCCGGCGCCGCCGAGCAGGACATGGTTGGCCCAGAC
>NZ_JBHVWF010000058.1:0-45724 GCF_042882365.1 Streptomyces sp. NPDC058221
ACACACCGGCGCCCCCCCCCGGGCATGCTGTCCGGTCGGGCTCCGCCGTTCTTCGTTCCCCCGGCCGGCCCTGGCCGCACACTCGGGATCTAGTTTCACTTAATTAGTAATTAATCTTGACGGGTGTTCGGGGAGACGTCACAGTCTTGTCCGTGGCGCCGCCCCGTGATCTCCGGAGGCCGGGCGCCGGTATCCCCAACTCCCGGGAGAATCAGTTGATTTCGCAAGGTGCAAGGACGACGCCTGCCCGGCGGGCCGCCGCCGTTCTGGGTGCGGCCGTACTGGTCGCCGTGTCGGCACCGGCCGCCCAGGCCGACGAGCGGCCCGCCCCGGGCGCTCCGCCGTACTACGACAGCGGCCTGGCGCCGACCCCGTACATGGGCTGGAACACCTACTACGGTCTGGGAGCCCCGACGGAGGACCAGGTCAAGGGTGTCGCCGACTATCTGGTCAGCAGTGGCCTCAAGCGCAGCGGCTACGACATCGTCTGGCTGGACGGCGGCTGGCAGGCCGACGATCCGCGGGACGGGCAGGGGCGGCTGGTCGCGCACCCCGGCCGGTTCCCCTCCGGCATACCCGCCCTGGTGGACTATCTGCACAAGCGCGGGCTGCGGGCCGGTATCTACACCGACGCCGGGACCTACGACGGAGGCAAGACCTGTGGGCTCGGCAGCCGCGGCCACTACCGCGAGGACGCCGAGCAGTTCGCCGGCTGGAAGGTCGACGCGATCAAGGTCGACTTCCTCTGCGGGATCACCGAGAAGATCGATCCGGGGCCCGCGTTCAAGGACTTCAGTGATGCCGTCGCCAAGTCCGGCCGCCGCATGCTGCTCAACCTCTGCAACCCGCTGACCGACGACTGGGGTGTGCCGCACACGCCGGCGCAGGACGCCCACAACGCCTATGTGTACGGCCCGACGACCGGTGACTCCTGGCGGACCGGCACCGACATCGCCTGGGGCACCCCGTCCGAGGGGCAGTGGCCCAACATCCTGCGCAGCCTGGACGCCAACGCCCAGCACCCGGAGGCGCAGGGTCCCGGCCACTACAACGACCCGGACTACCTGATCCCGACGCGCAAGCTGCCGGACGGCTCGTACGAGCTGACCCAGGAGGAGTCCACCACCCAGCTGGTGATGTGGGCGGAGATGGGCTCCCCGCTGGTCATCGGCTCGGACCCGCGCACCCTGCCGCAGGAGATGACCGACACCCTGCGCAATCCGGAGATCATCGCGGTCGACCAGGACCCCCTCGCCATCCAGGGTGTGCGCGTCGCCTCCGATGCCACCGGGGAGGTCTACAGCAAGGTGCTGAAGGGCTCCGGCGAACGGGCGGTGGTGCTCCTCAACCGCTCCGACCGGGCCGCCGAGCGCACGGTGAGCTTCGCCGACACCGGGCTGGGCGGCGCGGTCGGCGTACGGGATCTGCGGGCCCGCGAGAGCCGCGGCACCCACACCGGTTCGTACACCGTCCGGGTGCCCGCGCACGGCACTGCCTTCCTCGCGCTGAGCGGCCGGGACGAGGCCCCGGGCACCTCGCTGGGCACCCGGTCCGACGCGAGCCCCGCCCTGGTGCGGGACGGCGGCCGGCTGAGCGTGTTCACCCGGGGCGCGGACGGATCTCTGCAGCAGCGCGAAGGGCGCGACGGACACTGGAACGCCCGGTTCACCGGCCTCGGCGGGCCGGTGCACGGCGCAATCGTGGGGGAGCCCGCCGCGTACTCGGCAAAACGCGGCCGGATCGATGTCTTCGCCCGGGGCGCCGATGACGCGGCCTACCGGCTCTCCTACGCCGACGGCCGCTGGGGCCGGTGGCAGAAGCTCGGCGGGGATCTCGCCGGTACGCCGGGCGTCGCGCACGACAGCACGGGGCACTGGACCCTCTTCGCCCGGGGAACGGACGGGCGGATCCACACGCGTGGCGCGTCGGCGGGCTGGACCGCGTTCGACGGTCCCGAGGGCGCGGCGCTGTACGGGCGGCCCTCGGCCGTCACCGACTCGGCGGGGCGCACGCGGCTGGCCGTGCGCGCCGACGACGGCTCGGTGCGCACCCGGGTGCGGGAGGCGTCCGGCGCATGGTCGGACTGGTCCTCGCTCGGCGGCGCCGTGAGCGGCAGCCCCACGCTCGTCGCCACCGGCGACCAGGTCCGGCTCTACGTCCGGGCCGGGGACTACACCCTCTGGCAGCGCACCTACGCCGCCGGCGACGGCTGGGGCGACTGGTCCAAGGAGCAGAGCTTCGCCAGCGGGGCCTTCGACGGAGAACTCGCCGCCGTGGCGGGGCCCGACGGCGGGGTGCTGACGGCCTTCCGCGGTGTCGGCGGGCTCGTCCGCCAGGGCTCGGTCTGAGCCAGGACGCCTCCTGAGCACGCGCGTGCCTGTTCCGGGGCGTGAACCAAGCAAGAATAAATAAATTAGTAATTAATCTTGACGGTGGCTCACCCGCCCCGTCAGTCTGTATCAGCCGAACGAGGGCCCGGCCGTCAGGGGGCCGGGCCCCGTTCCGTGGGCGCACAGGGAGTCCCATGAACACCACAGCAAAGAGCCGCCGTACCTTCCTCGCCGGTGCCGCGGCCGTCGGCGCCACCGCGCTGACGAGCGGCTGCGTCGCCTCGTCGTCCAGCGGCGGGAAGGGGAGCTCGGGGGGTGCGGTCACCCTGCAGTCCAACCTCTCCGCACCGCAGGCCAAGTCGGCGATGCAGGAGGTCATCGACGCCTTCAACAAGAAGGGCGGCGCGAAGGGTTCGCTCAACACCGTCGCATCCGAGACCTTCCGCACCCAGCTGCCGACCTACCTCACCTCGGCCAACCCGCCGGACCTCTACACCTGGTACCCCGGCTCCGTGGCGGAGTCGTACGCCAAGAAGGACCTGCTGCTCGACGTCAGCGACATCTGGCAGAAGCCCGAGCTCGCCGGCTACTCGGACGCCCAGAAGAAGCTGTGCACCGACTCCGCGGGCAAGAAGGTCTTCGTCCCGACCACGTACTACTGGTGGGGCGTCTTCTACCGGAAGTCCAACTTCGCCAAGTGGGGCGTCCAGGAGCCCAAGACCTGGGACGAGTTCCTCGACCTGTGCGACAAGCTGAAGACCAAGGGCGTCGCCCCGATCGGCCTCGGCGCGGGCGGCAACACCCCCTGGGTCGCCTCCTCCTGGTTCGACTACCTCAACATCCGGATCAACGGCGCGAAGTACCACCGCGATCTGCTCGCCGGAAAGCACCGCTTCGACGACCCCGAGGTCCGCAAGGTCTTCGACCGGTGGAGCGAGGCGCTGCCCTTCTTCGACCCCAACTCCACCGCGCTGCCCTTCCAGGACGCGACCACCGCGCTGCTCCAGGGCCGCACCGGCATGATGCTCATCGGTACCTTCTTCGCCGACGCCACGCCCAAGGAACAGCTCGACGACATCGACTTCTTCCGCTTCCCGGTCATCGACCCGAAGGTCCCGGTCGCCGAGGAGGCCCCGACCGACGGCTACTTCGCCAGCGCCCGGACCGGCCGCAAGGACGAGACCAAGGAACTGCTGCGCTACCTCGCCACCGCCGAGGCCCAGGAGATCTACCTCAAGGGCTCGTCCGGCACCTCGCTGCCCACCCACCCGGACGCGAAGGACAGCGGAACCCCGCTGGTCGTCAAGGGCCGCAAGCTGATCGAGGGCGCCGCGGACATCACGCAGTTCTTCAACCGCGACTCCAGCGACGCCCTCGCCCCCACCGCCGACACCGCACTCACCCGCTTCCTCGCCAAGCCCAAGGAGATCAGCTCGATCCTCACCACGTGGCAGCGGGACGCGCAGAAGATCTGGAGCCAGTGACATGGCGGTACTCACCGCGCCCCGGAAGGAGGGCCGGGCGCACACCGGGGGCAGGCCCCCGGCCCGCAAGCGGGCGACCCGGGTCCCGCCCGTCGTCCTGGCCTTCGTCCTGGTGCCGCTGCTCGCCGAGGCCTTCTGGGTGTTCTGGCCGGCGCTGCAGGGCTTCTACCTCTCCTTCACCAAATGGGACGGGGTCTCCGCCCCGGAGTTCATCGGACTGGCCAACTTCCGTGAGATGTTCGGCGACGCCGTGTTCCGGACCGCCGCTCTGGACACCGTCATCTGGCTGCTGCTCTTCGGCGGACTCTCCGCCGCCCTCGGACTCGGCGCCGCGCTCCTGCTCCAGCAGGAGCGCCGGGGTGTCGGCTTCTACCGGGCCGCGCTCTTCCTGCCCGTCGTGTTCTCACTGGTGGCCACCGCACTGGTCTGGCAGGCGATGTACCAGCCGGACGGGCTGATCAACAAGACCCTCGAAGCGGTCGGGCTCTCCGGACTGACCCACGCCTGGCTCGCCGACCAGGACACCGCCCTGTACGCCGTGATCGTGCCCGCGCTGTGGCGCCAGATCGGCTATGTGATGGTGCTGTACCTGGCCGGGCTCAAGGGCATCGACCCGGTGCTCTACGAGGCGGCGAAGGTGGACGGTGCCACCCGCCTGCAGCAGTTCCGCCACATCACGCTGCCGCAGCTCAAGAGCGTCAACGCCGTCGTCCTGTCGGTGATCGTCATCGACTCGCTGCGCTCCTTCGACGTCGTGTGGGCGCTCACCCGCGGCGGCCCGTACCACTCCTCCGAACTGCTCAGCACGTACATGTACTCCACCGCCTTCCAGTCCCTGCGGCTCGGCTACGGCTCCGCCCTCGCGGTCGTGATCTTCCTGCTCGCCTTCGGCGTGATCGCGTCCTACCTCGTCCGCGCCTTCCGGGAGGCCGACGCATGACCGCCACCCACACCCCCACACCCAACCGGCGCACCGGCCCCGGGCGGCGCCGGATCTGGGGCACCGCCGGCTTCCACGCCAGTGCCGGACTGCTCTCCGCGCTCTGGCTGCTGCCCATCGTGCTGGTCCTCGTCACCAGCGTCCGGTCCTTCGACGACGTCGCCGCCCACGGAGTCGGCAGCCTGCCGCACTCCTTCACCCTGGACGGCTTCCGCCAGGCCTGGGTGGACGGCGGCCAGCAGCGCGCGCTGATCAACAGCCTGCTGGTCACCGTGCCGTCGGTACTGCTGTCGCTGCTGCTCGCCTCGACGGCCGCGTTCGCGCTCAGCCGCTACGACGTACCGCTGCGCCGCACCCTCCTGCTGCTGATGCTCGGCGGCAACCTGCTGCCCCCGCAGATCCTGCTCGTCCCGGTCTCCAAACTCAGTGAACTGCTGGGCCTGTACGACTCGCTCTACGCCCTCATCGGCGTCCAGGTCGGCTTCGGCATCGGCTTCTACGTCTTCGTACTGCACGGCTTCATGCGGTCCATACCGCCGGAGATCCAGCAGGCCGCGGTCATCGACGGCGCCGGCCCCTGGCAGATCTACACCCGGATCATCCTGCCGCTCGCCAAGCCCGCCATGGCCGCACTCAGCGCCCTGTCGTTCACCTGGATCTTCAACGATCTGCTGTGGGCCATCACCGTGCTGCGCACCGACTCCCGGATGCCCATCACCGCCTCGCTCATCGGACTCCAGGGCCAGTACGTCTCCATGTGGAACGTCATCGCGGCCGGTTCCGTCATCGCCGCGGCCCCGACCGTCCTCGTCTTCCTCAAGTTCCAGCGCCACTTCGTGGCCGGCCTCAACCTGGGAGCAGTGAAGTGACCCCGCACGACCGGGCCCCGCACGACCGTTGGCTGCTGCGCACCGAGAACACCACCTACGCGGTCCGCATCGCCGGCGAAGGCCGCTGGGCCGAGCTCGCCGCCTGGGGCCCGCACGGCGTCGAGACGGGCGAGTCCCCGTTCGAGCACCCGCACCGCACCCACTTCATCACCGCAGCCGACGCCGCCCCCGCCGAGTACCTCCCGTACGGGATGCGCCCCTTCACCGGTGCCGAGCTCGTCGCCCGCAGCCCGGGGCAGGACCGCGGCACCTGGTGGACGTTCGCATCCGCCACCGCGGACGGCGACCGGTCGCTGCGCCTCGGCTTCGCCGACGAACTCCAGGGACTGCGCGCGGTTCTCTGCTACGAGACCGTGCCCGGCACCGATGTGATCCTGCGCTGGACCGAACTGAGCTGCACCGGTGAGGACGAACTGCGTCTGGAGCGGCTCGACTCGGCGGCCGTCACCGTCCCCGTCACCGGCGGGGCCCGGCTCACCTGCCTCACCGGGCAGTGGTCCCAGGAGTTCACCCGGACCCAGCTCGAACTCACCCGCGGCCGCTTCGAGATGGCCTCCGCCCAGGGCGTCCCCGGCCACGCCTACGCGCCCTGGCTCGCCGTCCAGGACGCAGCCGGTCCGGACGGGTACGACACCCCCACGTACGGCGTCGCACTGGAGTGGTCCGGCAACTGGCACCTGACCGCCGATGCCGAACCGGGCGGCGCGGTACGGATCGCGGCCGGGCGGGTGCCCCACGAGGGCGCCGTCCGGCTCGCCCCCGGCACCACCCTCACCACCCCCCGGCTGGCCTGTGCCTTCAGCCCCGAGGGCCTCGACGGCCTGGCCCGGGTCTGGCACCGCTACGAGCGCCGGCTCAGCGGCGGCCGGATGGACCGCACCCGCAAGGTTCTCTACAACTCCTGGGAGGCGACCGGCTTCGACGTCGAAGCCGCCGCCCAGCTCGAACTCGTCCGGATCGCGGCGGACCTGGGCGCCGAACTCTTCGTCGTCGACGACGGCTGGTTCACCGGGCGGCACGACGAGACCGGCGGACTGGGCGACTGGTACCCCGACCCCGCGAAGTTCCCCGACGGCTTCGACCACTTCATCGACGAGGTCCGCGCCACCGGCATGGACTTCGGTCTCTGGGTCGAACCCGAGTCCGTCAGCCCGGCGTCCCGGCTGTACGCCGAACACCCGGAGTGGGTCTACCGCATCGACGGCCGCCCCGCCACGCTGGTTCGCGAACAGCTGCTCCTCGACCTCGGCCGCCAGGACGTCCAGGACTTCGTCATCGCCACCCTCGACCGGCTCCTCGGCGACCACGCCGTCAGCTACCTCAAGTGGGACATGAACCGCCCGCCCACCGAACGCGGCCGGCCCGGCGACGGCCCCGCCGGAGGACAGGACCTGGACGCCGACCACGTCGCCGGATACCTGCGGGTGCTCGACCATCTGCGCGAACGCCACCCGCATGTCACCGTCGAGGGCTGCGCCGGCGGCGGCGGCCGTATCGAACACGCCACCCTCGCCCGGACCGACGTGGTGTGGCCCAGCGACAACACCGCACCGCTGGACCGCCTCGCCATCCAGTACGGCTATCTGCACGCCCACGCACCGCACACCATGAGCTCCTGGGTCACCGACGCGCCCGGCGTCTTCGACCCGCGCCCCCGCTCCCTGGCCTTCCGGTTCGTCACCGCCATGGCCGGGGTCCTGGGCATCGGCGCCGACATCCGCGGCTGGTCCGCGGCACAGCGCGCCGAGGCGGCCGGATGGCTGAGCCGCTACAAGGAGATCCGTGACGTCGTCCACCACGGCGAGGTGCACCTCATCGGCACCCCGGCCGACGCCACCTGCGGGGTCCAGTACCAGCAGGAGGACGGTGCCCGGATCGCCGTCACGGCCTGGAACACCGGCCGCCTCGACGGTGCGCCGCTCGTCCCGGGCCGCGCCGCCCGGCTGCGGCTGCGCGGCCTGGACCCGGCCGCCCGCTACCTCGACCGGCAGACCGGGGCCGTCCACAGCGGCGCCCATCTGCTGCACTACGGGCTGCCGTTCGCCTGGACCGCGCGGTACGACGCGGAACTCGTCGTTCTGATCAGGCAGTAACCCTCCGTCCGACGCACCGTCACTAGAGTCGCCGAGAACAGGCATGAACCCGAGGAGCCGAGCCGTCCCATGAACGCAAACCCCCGCTTCGCATACAAGGTGGCCGTGGTCACCGGAGCCGCTTCGGGCATCGGCGCGGCCACCGCCGAACGGCTGGCCTCGGAGGGCGCCGCTGTGATCCTCGCGGACATCGCGGAAGACCTCGGCGAGAGCGTCGCCGCAGGCATCCGCGCCCGGGGCGGCCGGGCCCGCTTCGTCGTCACGGACGTCTCCGACGAGGGCGACTGGCAGCGGGCCGTGGCCGCCGCGCACACCTTCGGACCGGTCGGCGTCCTGGTGAGCAACGCCTACACGGTCGACGTCACACCCGCCCACGAGATGACCGTCACCTCCTGGGAGCGGCAGCTCGCGGTGAACCTCACCGGCACCTTCCTCGGCTTCCGGGCGGTCCTGCCCGACCTGCGCGAACAACGCGGCGCCGTGGTGCTGACGTCCTCGGTCCACGCCCACAAGGGCATCCCGGGGCACCCCGCCTACGCCGCGTCCAAGGGCGCGCTGCTCTCCCTGTGCGGCCAGCTCGCGGTGGAGTACGGGCCCGAGGTGCGGGTCAACGCCGTACTGCCCGGACCCATCCTCACCGCGGCCTGGGACCGGGTCGCGGACGAGGACCGCCGCAGGAGCGTCGCCGAGACGGCCGCCGGCCGGTTCGGCACGCCCGCCGAGGCAGCGGCCGCCATCGCGTTCCTCGCCGCCGGCGAAGCGTCCTACATCACCGGATCGAGCCTGCTCGTGGACGGCGGCTGGTCCGTCGTCAAGGCCTCGGCCTGACCGGCCGCCCCGACCTCGATCGCACAGCAGAAAGGCACACAGACATGACGCCATACGCGCGCCGCGGAGTGCACGGCCAGACCGTGGAGACTCTTGCGCGCCGGGTCCTGAGCGGCGAGATCCCCGAAGGGGCGACACTCGACCTCGTTGCGCTCCAGGGCGAACTTGACGTCAGCCTGACCGCCCTGCGGGAGTCCCTGAAGGTCCTCGCGGCCAAGGGGATCGTCGACGCGCGCCAGAAACGCGGCACCTTCGTCAGGGCCCGCTCGGACTGGAACCTGCTCGACGCGGACGTACTGCGCTGGCAGTTCGCGGGCGGCACCGAATCCGGCACCGACCTGGCGCTGCTGCGCAACCTAGGCGAGGTCCGCGGCATCATCGAGCCGGCCGCCGTCCGGCTGGCCGCCGAACGCCGAACCGAGGCGGATCTGGTCACCCTCGAAGAGGCGATCACCGCGATGGGCGACCAGGAGGGCGGCCCGGCGCACGCCGTCGAGGCGGACCTCGCCTTCCACCGCGCACTCCTCGCGGCCACCCACAACGAACTACTGGAACGCATGGAGATGGTCATCGAGTCCGGCCTCGCCCACCGCGACGAGATCGTGCACAGCTCGCAGGCCGGCGAGGACCCGGTGCCCAGCCACCGGGCCGTCCTGGACGCCGTCCGCGACCGGGACCCGGCCGCCGCCGAACACGCCATGCGGGCCCTGCTCGACCAGGCCGTACGCGACCTCGACCGGGTGCACGGCACCGGCGCGGCCACTGATGAGGGGACCGCGGACCGGTGAAGATCACGCGTATCGAGACCTTTCTCGTCCCGCCGCGCTGGCTGTTCTGCCGGATCGAGACCGACGAGGGAGTCGTGGGCTGGGGCGAACCCGTGGTCGAGGGCCGGGCCGAAGTGGTCAGGGCCGCCGTCGACGTACTTGCCGAATACCTGATCGGCCAGGACCCGTTGCGGATCCAGGACCACTGGCAGGTGCTCAGCAAGGGCGGCTTCTACCGGGGCGGCCCGGTCCTCTCCAGCGCCGTGGCCGGAATCGACCAGGCGCTGTGGGACATCGCAGGCAAGGCGTACGGCGCCCCCGTGCACGCCTTGCTCGGCGGCCCCGTGCGGGACAGGGTCCGGGTGTACGCCTGGGTCGGCGGTGACGAACCCGCCCGGCTCACCGAGGAGATCACCGCCCAGGTCGAGGCCGGATTCACCGCCGTCAAGATGAACGCGGCAGGCCGTACCTCACCGCTGTCCAGCCCCGCCGAGACCGCCGCCGTCGTCGAACGGGTCGCCGCCGCCCGCGAGGTGCTCGGCCCGGGCCGCGACGTCGCCATCGACATGCACGGCAGATTCGGACCGGCCGGCGCCCGCCGGGTGCTGCACGCCATCGAACCGCTGCACCCGCTGTTCGTGGAGGAGCCGCTGCTGCCCGAACAGGGCCACCTGCTGCCCGCCCTCGCCGCCGCCACATCCGTCCCCATCGCCACCGGCGAACGGCTCTACGGGCGCGCCGAGTTCCTGCCCGCCCTGGCAGCCGGGATCGCCGTCGCGCAGCCGGACCTCTCGCACGCCGGAGGCATCTCCGAGGTCCACCGCATCGCCTCGCTCGCGGAGACCTACGGGGTGCAGATCGCCCCGCACTGCCCGCTCGGCCCCATCGCCCTCGCGGCCAGCCTCCAGATCGCCTTCGCCACGCCCAACTTCCTCATCCAGGAGCAGAGCCGGGGCATCCACTACAACAAGGAGGCCGATCTGCTCAGCTACGTCGTCGACACCGAACCGTTCCGCTTCGAGGCCGGATACGCCGGGCGCACGCTGCTGCCGGGCCTCGGCATCACCGTCGACGAGAACGCCGTACGCGCGGCCGACCGGGCCGGTCACACCTGGCGCAATCCGGTGTGGCGGCACGACGACGGATCGTTCGCCGAGTGGTGAGCGCCCCGGCCCCCCCTGCGGACCGGGACCGACCCGGCGCACGGCGGCCGGTGGACGTCCCTGCGGACGCCCGGACGCGAATGGCTCTGGCACCGGCCGGAGCCGCGCCGTCCCGGTGTCCGGCCGGGCGACGCCTTCGCCGACGCCGGCGGGATCGAGGAGTGCGTGCCGACGGTACGCGGCACCCCCGACCACGGCGACGCCTGGTCCAGGCCCTGGCGGCGGGAGGCCGACGGCACCGAGTCCGTCGACTGCCCCGACTTCGGGCTCAGCCGCCGGATCAGCGTCCACGAGGGCCGGGTGGTGGCCGCCTACCAGCTCACGGCCGAGCCCGGGTACCGTTTCGTGTGGGCCGCCCACGCCCTGCTCGACCTGGCGCCGGGCGCCCGTATCGGGATCCCGGACGGAGCCCCGGCCCGCCGCTATCCGGACGGCGGTGCGGTCTGGACACCGTCCTCCTGGCCCGCGGGAATGGACCGGCTCGGTCCGGACGACGGGACGGCCGCAGGCGCGGTCGTCGACACCTCGCACGTCTCCGTCCACGACGGGACGGCCGTCCTCCGCATGGCCGTCGAGGCCCCGGGCCAGCCGGTGTCCGTCGCGCTCTGGCGCAACCTCGGCGGCTTCCCCGAGCCGGAGCCGTACCGCTCGGTCGGGGTCGAGCCGATGCTCGGGCGCGTCTTCGACCTGGCAGCAGCCGGGGAGGGCGACGCAGCCTGCGTACCGGCCGGCGGAGAGGTGCGATGGCGCCTCACCGTGACCGCGGAAACCGTGACAGAGACAGCACCAGCCGTACCGAAGGAACAGTGAGCCCGCACATGGATCTGCTGACCGCACTGCGCACCCACCGGATCGTCGCCATCGTGCGCGGCGACGACGCGGACGCCGCGCTCAGGACCGTACTGACCCTGGCCGACGAGGGCTTCGCCCTCATCGAGGTCTCGCTCAGCGGCAAGGGCGCGCTCGACGTCATCCGCCGGGCCCGTACCGCCCTCGGCCCCGCCGCACAGCTCGGCGCGGGCACCGTCCTGACCGCGGCGGACGCGAGCGCGGTACGGGAGGCGGGGGCCGGCTTCGTCGTCACCCCGGCCGTGTGCGAGGGCGTCAGCGAGGCGAAGCGCCTCGGACTGCCCGTGCTGGCAGGAGTGATGACCCCGACCGACATCGTGGCCGCACAACGGCTCGGCGCCGACGCGTACAAGCTCTTCCCCGCAGCCCAGGCCGGCGGCCCCGGCTATCTCAAGGCATTGCACGGACCCTTCCCGGACCTGCCGTTCGTGCCGGTCGGGGGAGTGGACGCCGAACTGGCCCACAGCTATCTCGCCGAGGGCGCGACCGCCGTGGGCGTCAGCTCCCCGCTGATCGGCGACGCCGCCGACGGCGGCAGCACCGACGCGCTGCGCGCCCGTGCCCGGACTTTCCTCGACGCCGTGCGCTCCGCGGACGCCGGGCGATGAGCGCCGGGACAGCGGCCGTTCAGTGGGCGGACCGGCTCGGGCTGGGGGAGGGCATACGCGTGGTCGACGGCCGTGTCGTCCTCGTCGACATCCTCACCGGACGGCTGCTGTCCGGCCCCGACGACCGCACGGCACCGCTGACCGAGCTGGCCGGGCTCGATGAACCGCTGGGTGCCGTCGCCCCCGTACACGGCCGCCCGGACCACTGGATCGCGGCCGCCGGAACGGGCATCTGCCTGATCGCCCCGGACGGCCGCCCCGAGTGGCTGGCCCGCCCCGAGGACGGGGCCGCCACGCCGATGCGGATGAACGACGCCACCGCTGATCCGCAGGGCCGGTTCTGGGCCGGCAGCATGGCGTACGACGCGGACGAGGGCGCGGGCTCCCTCTACCGGACCGGCCACGACGGCACGGTGACCCGGGTGCTGGACGGCCTGACCGTGCCCAACGGCCCGGCGTTCACGGCGGACGGGACCGCGATGTACCTCGCGGACAGCGCGAAGGGCGTCATCCGCCGCTACCCGGTCGACCCGGACAGCGGATCGCCGGGGGCACCGGACACCTTCGCCACGTTCGGCGAGGGCAGCCCGGACGGCATGACGGTCGACGCCGAGGGCGGCCTGTGGACCGCGGTCTGGGGCGCCGGCACCGTCCACCGCTTCCGCGCCGACGGCACCCCCGACCGGCAGATCCCGCTCCCCGCCGCCCAGCCCGCCGGGCTCTGCCTCGACGGGGACACCCTGTACGTCACCAGCGCCCGGCACGGGCTCACCGCACCCGGGCCGCTGGACGGCGCGGTCTTCACGGTGCGGGTCGATGTGCCCGGGCTGCCCACCGCCGCCTACCGGCAGGGGGGTTCCGCATGACCGCGACCGCACGTCCGGGGGCCCGCCGGGCCGCCCGGCCCCCGGTGACCTGCATCGGCGAGACCATGGCCGCACTGGTGCCGGAACCGGCCGCCCCGCTGGAAGGGGCCGACCACCTCGGAGTACGGATCGCCGGCGCCGAATCCAATGTGGCGGTGTACCTCGCCGACCACGGGGTGTCCGCCCGCTGGGTCTCCGCCCTCGGCGACGATCCGTTCGGCCGCCGGATCCGCGGCGAAGTGGCCGCGGCCGGGGTCGACATCAGCGGCGTGCGCACCGACCCGCACCGCCCGACCGGGCTCCTCGTCAAGGACCCCGGCACCGACAGCACCCGGGTCCACTACTACCGCCGAGGCTCCGCCGCCTCGGCCCTGGCCCCGGACCTGCTGGACGACGACGCGGTGCGCTCCGCCGGGCTCATCCACCTCAGCGGCATCACTCCGGCGCTCTCACCGAGCTGCCGCGACCTGGTCGCCGCGCTGCTGGAACCGCCCGAGGCCGAACGCCCCTGCCCTGTCAGCTTCGACGTCAACCACCGGCCCGCCCTGTGGCCGGACGGCACGGCCCCGGCTGTGCTGCTCGCCTTCGCCCGGCGGGCGGACATCACCTTCGTCGGCCTCGACGAGGCCCAGGCCCTGTGGGGAGAGCAGCTGCGCGACGCGGCCCACGTGCGCGAGCTGCTGCCCGAGCCCCGCATCCTGGTCGTCAAGGACGGCGGGCGGGCCGCCACCGCCTTCGACGGCCCCCGGGCCCACACCGTGCCCGCGCCCCGGGTCGAGGTCGTCGAACCGGTGGGCGCCGGTGACGCGTTCGCCGCGGGGTTCCTCGCCGGACTGCTGCGCGGCGAGGACACCGTGCGGGCGCTGCGGCTGGGACACCTCACCGCGGGAGCCGCGCTGCGGGTCACCGGCGACCACGGCCCGCTGCCCGGCCCGGAGCGGCTCGCCGCACTGCTGGACGCGGCGCCGGAGGAATGGGCGTCGGGCCGGTGACGTCGGCACGGGCGGGGAGCCGCCGGGCGGACACGGGATCGGTCCGGGCGGGAGGCTGAAGGCGGTCGTCCGCAACGACGGCGCCACCGTCGCCGCGATGGCGCGCCTCTCGGGGCTCAGCCCGCTGCGGCGGGCTCCGGCTGCGCGGCCGACGGGCCGGGCACCGGGGCGACGGCCTCCGGCCGCTCGCGCTGCGACAGCAGGACGCGCACCACGCCGGTCCACACCAGGCACGAGCCGAACATGTGCAGCCCCACCAGGATCTCCGGGGTGTCGGTGAAGTACTGCACGTACCCGATGACGCCCTGCGCCATCAGGATCAGGAAGAGGTCGCGGGTGCGGTGCAGCGGCCCGACGGGAGCGTCGACGGCCTTCAGGACGAACCAGAGCGCGACGGTCAGCGCGACCACGACCCAGGCCAGGTCCGCGTGCAGCTGCGCGATCATCTTCCAGTCGATCGGGATGCGGTGGACGTCGCTGGAGTCACCGGCGTGCCGGCCGGCCCCCGTGACCACAGTGCCGACCGCGATCAGCAGCCCGGCCGCCGCCACCAGCAGCCAGGTCAGCTGCGAGACGGCCTTGCCGACCAGCGGACGGGGGGCGGTATCGCCTTCCCCGACGCGCTGCCAGGTCAGCAGGGCGATCGTGAGCAGGGCGGTGGCCAGCAGGAAGTGCGCCGCGACGGTGTACGGGTTCAGGCCGACGAGCACCACGACGCCGCCGAGCACCGCGTTGCCCATCACCACCCAGAACTGCGCCCAGCCGAGCCGGGTGAGGCTGCGCCGCCAGGGCTTCGCGGACCGGGCGGCGATGATGACCCAGCCGACCACGGCGCACAGGACGTACGTGAGCATGCGGTTGCCGAACTCGATGGCGCCGTGCAGACCCATCTCGCTCGTCGCCGTCAGCGACTCGTCGGAGCACTTGGGCCAGGTCGGGCAGCCGAGACCGGAACCGGTCAGCCGGACGGCGCCGCCGGCCACGATGATCACCACGGCCAGCACGACGGACGCCAGGGCGGCGCGGCGGACGGTCCGGGGGGACGGCGTCCAGCGTTCGGCGATGTACAGGAGCGGGTTCCGCACGGCTTGAGCGACTTCGGCTCGGGTCAGCTTGGGCACGCGCACCATCGTAGGCCGCCGCTTGTGCAAGCTTTCACGAGGGGGACGAATCGTGACCTGTGGGTGTCCGGGGTCACTCCCAGCGGAAGAACCGGGCCGCCGCACCCAGGCCCAGCACCGCCCAGACGGCGAGGATCCCGAGGTCGCCCCACGGCATCGCCGCACCGTGCTGCAGGACGTCCCGCAGCCCGTCCGACAGGGCCGCGATCGGCAGCAGCCCCAGCACGGACTGGACCGCGTCCGGGAACTTCTCCAGCGGCACGATGACCCCGCCGCCGACCAGCAGGAGCAGGAACACCAGATTGGCCGCGGCGAGGGTCGCCTCCGCCTTCAGCGTCCCCGCCATCAGGAGTCCGAGCCCGGAGAACGCCACGGTGCCGAGCACGAGCAGCAGCAGGACGGCGAAGGGGTTGCCGTGCGGCGACCAGCCCAGCGCGAACGCGATCACCGTCAGAAGCACCACCTGGAGCACCTCGGTGACCAGCACGGCGAGGGTCTTGGCGGTCATCAGCCCCCAGCGGGGCAGCGGCGAGGCGCCGAGCCGCTTGAGCACCCCGTACCGACGCTCGAAGCCGGTGGCGATGGCCTGGCCGGTGAAGGCCGTGGACATCACGGCGAGCGCGAGGATGCCGGGCGTCAGGAAGTCGACCGACTCGCCCGAGCCGGTGTCCACGATGTCGACCGCGCTGAACAGCACCAGCAGCAGGGTCGGGATGACCACCGTCAGCAGCAGCTGCTCGCCGTTGCGCAGCAGCATCCGGGTCTCCAGCGCGGTCTGCGCGGCGATCATGCGCGGCAGCGGGGCGACGCCCGGCCGGGGGGTGTACGTACCGGCGCTCATGCGCGCAGCTCCTTGCCGGTCAGTTCCAGGAAGACATCCTCCAGGGTGTGGCGCTCGACGGAGATACCGGAGGGCATCACGCCGTTCTGGGCGCACCAGGAGGTGACGGTGGCCAGCAGCTGCGGGTCGACCTGGCCGCTGATGCGGTAGGCGCCGGTGCTGAGCTCGGCCGCCTCCGTGCCGTCGGGCAGCGCCTTCAGCAGGGAGCCGAGGTCGAGACCGGGCCGGCCGGTGAAGCGCAGGGTGTTCTCGGCGCCGCCGCGACACAGCGTCTCCGGAGTGCCCTGGGCGACGATCCGGCCGGCGTCGATGATGGCCACGTCGTCGGCGAGCTCCTCGGCCTCGTCCATGAAGTGGGTGGTGAGCACGACGGACACACCGTCGGTGCGCAGCTCCCGCACGAGGTCCCAGGTGGAGCGGCGGGCCTGCGGGTCGAGGCCCGCGGTCGGCTCGTCGAGGAAGACCAGCTCGGGCCGGCCGACCACGGCCATCGCGAGGGCGAGCCGCTGCTGCTGGCCGCCGGAGAGCCGGCGATACGTGGTGCGGCCGCAGCCGCCCAGCCCCAGGCGCTCGATCAGAGCGTCCACGTCCAGCGGATGGGCGTGCAGTTTCGCCATGTGCGTGAGCATCTCGTCGGCGCGTGCGCCGGAGTAGACGCCGCCGGACTGGAGCATCACACCGATCCTGGGGCGCAGACGCGCCGCGTCGGCGACGGGATCCAGACCGAGGACCCGGACCATCCCCTCATCCGGACGGCGGTATCCCTCACAGGTCTCGATCGTGGTTGTCTTCCCGGCTCCGTTGGGGCCGAGGACCGCGGTGACCGAGCCGGCGTCCATGCACAGATCGAGGCCGTCCACCGCCGTCCTGTCGCCGTACCGCTTCACCAGGCCACGGACCTGGACAGCCGGGCCGGACGGGGGTGGGGCGGGCTCGCTCTTCATGACCGGCAATTCTAGGCAGCCGCCATTCGGCTCCCCGTTCCGGGGCTTGATTAGGTAACCCTAAGTGATCGATTCCACGGTAGATCGTTCCGGACCGTGGTTGTCAGGGCCGGATGAATTACGCAACAATGGCGTTGTGAAATACGTTGGCGAGGCTCCGCAGGAGGAACTCGCGACCGGTGAGCGCTCGACGCGCAACCGGATCGCGCGCTCCATCCTGGACCACGGCCCGTCCACCGCCGCCGATCTGGCGAAGCGCCTGGGGCTCACCCAGGCCGCCGTCCGCCGACAGCTCGACGCCCTCGTCTCCGACGATGTCGTCGAGGCCCGCGAGCAGCGGGTGTACGGGGCACGGACCCGTGGCCGTCCGGCCAAGGTGTTCGCCCTGACCGACTGCGGCCGGGACGCCTTCGACCAGTCCTACGACGCGCTCGCCGCGGACGCCCTGCGCTGGATCGCCGAGACCTCGGGCGACGAAGCGGTCATGGCGTTCGCCCGTGCCAGGGTCGCCGGCCAGTCGGCGGCCTACCGCGAGGCGATCGAGGCCGCCGACCCCGAGTCCCGTACGGAGGCGCTGGCCAAGGCCTTGTCCGCCGACGGGTACGCTGCTACGGCGCGCAGCGCGCCGGGCCCGCAGCAGGGTGAGCAGCTGTGCCAGCACCACTGCCCGGTCGCACATGTCGCCGAGCAGTACCCGCAGCTGTGCGAGGCGGAGACGGAGATCTTCTCCAGCCTCCTGGGGACCCATGTACAGCGTCTCGCCACCATCGCCCACGGCGATGGGGTGTGCACGACCTACATCCCGCGCAGCGGCCACCCCACACCACAGACCACTGATTCAGCATCCACCAGCAAGTCCGGGAGGAACCCCGCATGACGCTCCCTACGGAGACTGCCCACCCTGAGCTCGATGGCCTGGGCACGTACGAATTCGGCTGGGCCGACTCCGACGCGGCAGGCGCGGCGGCCAAGCGCGGTCTTTCCGAGGCCGTCGTCCGCGACATCTCGGAGAAGAAGAACGAGCCCGAGTGGATGCTGAAGCTGCGGCTCAAGGGCCTCAAGCTCTTCGGCAAGAAGCCCATGCCGAACTGGGGCTCGGACCTGTCGGGCATCGACTTCGACAACATCAAGTACTTCGTGCGGTCGACGGAGAAGCAGGCGGAGTCCTGGGAGGACCTGCCCGAGGACATCAAGAACACGTACGACAAGCTCGGCATCCCGGAGGCGGAGAAGCAGCGCCTCGTCGCCGGTGTCGCCGCGCAGTACGAGTCCGAGGTCGTCTACCACCAGATCAACGAGGAGCTGGAGGCGCAGGGTGTCATCTTCATGGACACCGACACCGCGCTGAAGGAGCACCCGGAGCTCTTCAAGGAGTACTTCGGCACCGTCATCCCGGTCGGCGACAACAAGTTCGCCTCGCTGAACTCGGCCGTGTGGTCCGGTGGCTCGTTCATCTACGTGCCGAAGGGCGTGCACGTGGAGATCCCGCTCCAGGCCTACTTCCGTATCAACACGGAGAACATGGGCCAGTTCGAGCGGACGCTGATCATCGTCGACGAGGACGCCTACGTCCACTACGTCGAGGGCTGCACCGCGCCGATCTACTCCTCGGACTCGCTGCACTCCGCGGTCGTCGAGATCATCGTGAAGAAGGGCGGCCGCTGCCGCTACACGACGATCCAGAACTGGTCGAACAACGTCTACAACCTGGTCACCAAGCGCGCCGTCGCCTACGAAGGCGCGACGATGGAGTGGGTCGACGGCAACATCGGCTCCAAGGTGACCATGAAGTACCCGGCCATCTACCTGATGGGCGAGCACGCCAAGGGCGAGACCCTGTCCATCGCCTTCGCGGGCGAGGGCCAGCACCAGGACGCCGGCGCCAAGATGGTCCACATGGCTCCGAACACCTCGTCCAACATCGTCTCCAAGTCGGTGGCGCGAGGCGGCGGCCGCACCTCCTACCGCGGTCTGATCGAGATCGGCGAGGGCGCGCCGGGCGCGAAGTCCAACGTGCTCTGTGACGCGCTCCTGGTCGACACGATCTCGCGCTCCGACACCTACCCCTACGTCGACGTCCGTGAGGACGATGTGTCGATGGGGCACGAGGCGACCGTCTCCAAGGTCTCCGAGGACCAGCTCTTCTACCTGATGAGCCGCGGCATGACCGAGTTCGAGGCGATGGCGATGATCGTGCGCGGCTTCGTCGAGCCGATCGCGAAGGAGCTCCCCATGGAGTACGCCCTCGAGCTCAACCGGCTGATCGAGCTGCAGATGGAGGGTTCGGTCGGCTAGTACGCCGACGACCGGATCCCCCTGACATCTGTCCGACTGAGAAAGAGAGCACTACGACAGCCATGGCTGAGGCTCAGAACATTCCGGCAGGCTCCGCCACCGCCGGTTCCATCGCGGTGGCCGCCGAGTCGACCGTCGCCACGCGCATGAGCGCACCCCCGTCCTTCGACGTCGCGGACTTCCCGGTCCCGCACGGCCGCGAGGAGGAGTGGCGGTTCACGCCGCTGGAGCGGCTGCGCGGACTGCACGACGGCACGGCCGTCGCCAACGGCGGCGGTGTGAAGGTCGCGATCGAGGCCCCTTCGGGGGTCACGGTCGAGACCGTCGGCCGCGACGACGCCCGCCTGGGCAAGGCCGGCACCCCGGTGGACCGGGTGGCCGCACAGGCCTACTCGTCCTTCGAGCAGGCCTCCGTCGTCACGGTCGACAAGGAAGCGGTGCTTCCCGAGCCGATCCGGATCACGGTGCACGGCGAGGGCGGGGTGGCCTACGGTCACCAGGTCATCGAGCTGGGCGCCTTCGCCGAGGCCGTCGTCGTCATCGACCACACCGGTGACGCGGTGCTCGCCGCCAACGTCGACTACGTCCTGGGCGACGGGGCGAAGCTGACCGTCGTCTCCGTCCAGGACTGGGACGAGACCGCCGTCCACGTCGGCCAGCACAACGCGCTGGTCGGCCGGGACGCCTCGTTCAAGTCCATCGTCGTCACCTTCGGCGGCGACGTCGTCCGGATCCACCCGCGGATCGCCTACGCGGGCCCCGGCGGCGAGGCCGAGCTCTTCGGTCTGTACTTCACCGACAAGGGCCAGCACCAGGAGCACCGCCTCCTGGTCGACCACAACGCCCCGCACTGCAAGTCGAACGTGGCCTACAAGGGCGCGCTGCAGGGCGACGGCGCACACGCCGTGTGGATCGGTGACGTGCTGATCCAGGCCAGTGCCGAGGGCACCGACACCTACGAGATGAACCGCAACCTGGTTCTCACCGACGGTGCGCGGGTCGACTCGGTCCCGAACCTGGAGATCGAGACCGGCGAGATCGTCGGCGCCGGACACGCCTCCGCGACCGGCCGCTTCGACGACGAGCAGCTGTTCTACCTGCAGTCCCGCGGTATCCCGGCCGAGGAGGCCCGCCGCCTCGTCGTGCGTGGCTTCTTCGCCGAGCTGGTGCAGCAGATCGGGCTGCCGGACGTCGAAGCCCGTCTCCTCGACAAGATCGAGACCGAGCTGAAGGCGTCGGTCTGATGACCTTCGTCAAGGTCTGTGCGCTGAGCGAGCTGGAGGACGACACCCCGAAGCGGGTGGAGCTCGAAGGCACGCCGGTCTCCGTCGTCCGCACCGAGGGCGAGGTGTTCGCGATCAACGACATCTGCTCGCACGCGAACGTGTCGCTGTCCGAGGGCGAGGTCGAGGACTGCATGATCGAGTGCTGGCTGCACGGATCGAGCTTCGACCTGCGTACCGGCAAGCCGTCCGGCCTTCCCGCGACGCGCCCCGTCCCCGTATACCCCGTCAAGATCCAAGGGGACGATGTGCTCGTCTCCGTCACCCAGGAGTCCTGAGTCACCCATGGCAACGCTTGAAATCCACGACCTGCACGTCACCGTCGAGGCCGACAACGCCACGAAGGAGATCCTCAAGGGCGTCGACCTGACCGTGAAGCAGGGCGAGACCCACGCCATCATGGGCCCCAACGGGTCCGGCAAGTCCACCCTCGCGTACTCCCTCGCAGGTCACCCCAAGTACACGATCACCAGCGGCACGGTGACCCTGGACGGCGAGGACGTCCTGGAGATGTCCGTCGACGAGCGCGCCCGCGCCGGCCTGTTTCTC
Organism: Streptomyces sp. NPDC058221; assembly: GCF_042882365.1. Taxonomy (NCBI): domain Bacteria; kingdom Bacillati; phylum Actinomycetota; class Actinomycetes; order Kitasatosporales; family Streptomycetaceae; genus Streptomyces; species Streptomyces sp. NPDC058221. The sequence goes on from NZ_JBHVWF010000058.1 coordinate 20,844, forward strand.
GCCATGCAGTACCCGGTCGAGATCCCCGGTGTCTCCGTCTCCAACTTCCTGCGCACCTCCGCCACCGCCGTCCGCGGCGAGGCGCCCAAGCTGCGTACCTGGGTGAAGGAGGTCAAGGAGGCGATGTCCGAGCTCCAGATGGACCCGGCCTTCGCCGAGCGCAACGTCAACGAGGGCTTCTCCGGCGGTGAGAAGAAGCGCCACGAGATCCTTCAGCTGGAGCTCCTCAAGCCGAAGATCGCGATCCTCGACGAGACCGACTCCGGCCTGGACGTCGACGCGCTGAAGACCGTCTCCGAGGGCGTCAACCGGGTCCGCGAGTCCGGCGAGGTCGGCACCCTGCTGATCACGCACTACACGCGCATCCTCAAGTACATCAAGCCCGACTTCGTGCATGTCTTCGCCAACGGCCGCATCGCCGCGTCCGGCGGTGCGGAGCTCGCCGACACGCTGGAGAACGAGGGCTACGAGGCCTACACGAAGGGTGGCGCTTCCGCGTGACTGACGCCCGACAGGGGCTCTCCGGCCTCCTCGACACCGAGGCGATCCGCAAGGACTTCCCGATCCTGGACCGCACGGTCCACGACGGCAAGAAGATCGTGTACCTGGACAGTGCTGCGACCTCGCAGAAGCCGCGCCAGGTGCTCGATGCCCTCAACGAGTACTACGAGCGGCACAACGCCAATGTGCACCGCGGCGTGTACACGATCGCGGAGGAGGCCACGGCGCTCTACGAGGGCGCCCGTGACAAGGTCGCCGCGTTCATCAACGCGCCGAGCCGCAACGAGGTGATCTTCACCAAGAACGCCTCGGAGTCGCTCAACCTCGTGGCCAACATGCTCGGCTGGGCCGACGAGCCCTACCGGGTCGACCACGAGACCGAGATCGTCACCACGGAGATGGAGCACCACTCCAACATCGTGCCGTGGCAGCTGCTCTCGCAGCGCACCGGTGCGAAGCTGAAGTGGTTCGGCATCACCGACGACGGCCGGCTCGACCTGTCGAACATCAACGAGATCATCACCGAGAAGACGAAGATCGTCTCCTTCACGCTGGTCTCGAACATCATGGGCACGATCAACCCGGTCGAGCAGATCGTCCGGCGCGCCCAGGAAGTCGGCGCGCTGGTCTGCATCGACGCCTCGCAGGCAGCCCCGCACATGGTGCTCGACGTGCAGGCGCTGCAGGCCGACTTCGTGGCCTTCACCGGCCACAAGATGGTCGGCCCGACCGGCATCGGCGTGCTCTGGGGACGGCAGGAGCTCCTGGAGGACCTGCCGCCGTTCCTCGGCGGCGGCGAGATGATCGAGACCGTGTCGATGCACTCGTCGACCTATGCCCCGGCGCCGCACAAGTTCGAGGCCGGTACGCCCCCGATCGCCCAGGCCGTCGGCCTCGGCGCGGCCGTGGACTACCTCTCGGCGATCGGCATGGAGAACATCCACCGCCACGAGCAGGCGATCACCGAGTACGCGGTGCGGAGGCTCCTGGAGGTCCCCGACCTCCGGATCATCGGGCCGGCCACCGCCGAGGACCGCGGGGCCACGATCTCCTTCACGCTCGGCGACATCCACCCGCACGACGTGGGTCAGGTGCTCGACGAGGAGGGCATCGCGGTCCGGGTCGGACACCACTGCGCACGGCCGGTCTGCCTGCGGTACGGAATTCCTGCGACGACGCGAGCGTCGTTCTATCTGTACTCCACGCCCGCCGAGGTCGATGCCCTGGTGGACGGTCTGAACCACGTCCGGAACTTTTTCGGTTAGACAGCGGCTGAGGGTTGACTGGTGAAGCTTGATTCCATGTACCAGGAAGTGATCCTGGACCACTACAAGCACCCCCACGGGCGCGGCCTGCGGGACGGCGACGCCGAGGTGCATCACGTCAATCCGACGTGCGGTGACGAGATCACGCTGCGCGTGCGGTACGACGGTGAGACCATCGCCGATGTGAGTTACGAGGGCCAGGGCTGCTCCATCAGCCAGGCCAGCGCCTCCGTGCTGAACGAGCTGCTGGTCGGCAAGGAACTGGGCGAGGCCCAGAAGATCCAGGCCGCGTTCCTGGAGCTGATGCAGTCCAAGGGACAGCTGGAGCCGGACGACGCGATGGAGGAGGTGCTGGAGGACGCGGTCGCGTTCGCCGGTGTCTCCAAGTACCCGGCCCGGGTCAAATGCGCGCTGCTGAGCTGGATGGCGTGGAAAGACGCGACGGCGAAGGCGCTGTCCGAAGGGAAGACGGCATGAGCGACAACGAGACCCTGACCACCAAGCCGGCCTCCGAGGAGGAGGTCCGCGAGGCGCTGTACGACGTCGTCGACCCCGAGCTGGGCATCGACGTCGTCAACCTGGGCCTGATCTACGGCATCCACGTGGACGACGCCAACATCGCCACCCTCGACATGACCCTGACGTCCGCGGCCTGCCCGCTGACCGATGTCATCGAGGACCAGGCGAAGTCCGCCACCGACGGCATCGTCAACGAGCTCCGGATCAACTGGGTCTGGATGCCGCCGTGGGGCCCGGACAAGATCACGGACGACGGCCGCGAGCAGCTGCGCGCGCTGGGCTTCAACGTCTGAGCGGTTCTTTCGTGTGTACGGCCCCCGGCTCCTGCGTGAGCCGGGGGCCGTTCGACGTTGTTCGTCCACCGTATCCCCGGCGTCCGCCCGCTGTTGGCGCGAGAATCGGAACCTACTTCTCGACACCACGCCGACGAGAGGCTCACCCGTGCCGCACCGCTTCGTCCTCCCGCACCGCCGGACCGTCGCCGCCGCGGGAGGTGCTCTGGCACTGGCCGCCCTGGGCCTCGGCGTACCCGCGCACGCCGCGAGCTACGGGACACCGACGATCACGCTGTCCTCCGGCTATCTCTCCGGCGCCGTCGGGGCGACCGGCGACCCCGTGGTGACGGTCACCGTCGGCCAGAGCGGAGCCGATGCGTCCGCGCTCGGCGTGGCCGCCTCCGCCAGCTCCAAGTCGTCCGTCGCCGCCACCGGCGATGTGACGGTGACCGGTACGGGCGCTGCCCGGCAGCTCCGGGTCGCCGCCCACGGCCGCGGGTACACCGACCTCACCATCAAGGTCACCGGCCTCGGCGGCAGGACCGCCACCAAGTCACTGCACTACGCGGCCTCGGCCGCCGTGCAGAACGCCGCGGGCACCCGCTATCTCACCGGATCGTCGGACATTTCGGCCGCGGTCGACGTCGGCGGCGGCTATGCGGTCGTCGCCGACGACGAGTCCAACACCCTCCGCCTCCACGACCGTTCGGCCTCGGGCGCACCCGTCCGCACCTGGGACTTCTCCTCGCAGCTCGGGGTCTCCAAGGAGATCGACATCGAGGGTGCCACCCGCGTCGGGAACACGATCTACTGGACCGGTTCACTGGGCAACAACAAGGACGGCGAGTACAAGTCCGACCGCAACACCGTCTTCACGACGACGGTCACCGGTTCCGGCGCCGACACCCGGCTGACCGTCGGGGGCTCCTACAAGAAGCTCCGGGACGACCTCGTCGCCTGGGACAAGTCCAACGGCGACCGCTACGGATTCGCCGCGGGGACGAAGGACGGTGAAGCGCCCAAGCAGATCGACGGGTTCAACATCGAGGGCCTGGAGTTCGCACCCGGCTCGACGACCACCGCCTACCTGGGCTTCCGGGCGCCTCTCGTCCCGCCGAAGGAGGGCGGCAAGGCGCTGATCGTGCCCGTCACCAACTTCGACAAGGTGGCCGGCTCCGGCGCGAAGGCCGCCGTCGGCGCCCCCATCGAACTGGACCTCGGCGGGCTGAGCATCCGCGACATCCGCAAGAACTCGGCCGACCAGTACCTGATCGTGGCCGGCTCCTGGGCCGCGGACGACAACTCCGACCCGTACGCCCTCTACTCCTGGGACGGCGTGGCCGGAAACGCACCGGTCAAGCGCCTCGACCTGCCGACCTCCGACCCGGGCGGCTGGGAGGCCGTCGTCGACGTACCGGACCTGAACACACCCGGCGCCCGCGCACAGCTCATCACGGACGCGGGATCGGCCGATCTATACGGGGACGGCACGGAGGCCAAGGACCTCGACCACGACGAGTGGAAGAAGTCCCGCGCCACCTGGTTCACGGTCGGCGGCTGATCGGCACAGCGTGTGCGGCGGCTCGCTCCGCGTACGGCCGTGCCCGCCGGGCGGGTACGGCCGTTTCGTTGTCTGTTCCCTCGCAGCCGCTTCCCCCGGCCGGGGTAGTTTGTCGGCATGGCTTCCGAGCGTCTGGGGGACAAGCTCTCGCGTCTCCGCCGAATCGCCGACCTCACTCAAGAGGCGCTGGCTGAACGCTCCGGCGTGTCCGTGGACGTGATCCGGACGGCTGAGCAGAAGCGGAAGCACAGTGCACGACTGCCGACCCTCCATGCCCTGTCCGATGGGCTCGGCGTCGAACTGACGACCCTGCTCGGCGACCCTCCCGGCGTCCCGTCGACGGGCGAGTCCGACCCCCCGCAGCTGGTTGCCGTGCGACGCGCGATTCACCCATTGATGTTCGCGCCACCGCAGGAGTCCGACGGAGCCGAGGTGCTTACCTCCGATCTCCTGCGCGCCGAGATCGCCGACGCGTGGACCATGTACCACTCCGCGGAGTTCCCTCAGCTCTTGAACCTTCTCCCCGGCATCCTCGCCGACGCCCGTCTCACGGCGTCAGAAGGACACGCCCCGGCCCTGGCGCACCTGGCTGCCCCTTCGGTGTGGCACGGGGGCACACCGACCTGGGCCACACCGAAGGGGCAGTGAAGGCGCTGGAGTCGCTGCGAAGGGTCGCCCCGACGTGGATGCGTCAGCACACGCTTGCTGTGTCCATCGTCAATGACCTCTGGGAGTTGCCTTCCCATCCTGCTGGACTGCGGCCCCTCGCGGAGTTCCTCGGCGTCGCCGGTTAGCGTGACGTAAGTAGGCCGTTCCGTCCCTGGGATGCTCCCGCGTTCGGCGCGATGCTCGGTCCGTCGACGGATCAGTGGGAGGGGCGGCCAATGGCGCACAAGAGCACGACACAAGGATCTCCGGTCCAGTCAGGTGATCCCACGGAGCATCCCCGTGCGGTCCCGGGCTGTGACGTCTGCACGGCCCTCGCGAAGCAATGGCATCAGGCGTCTGCGCCGGCGAGCCCCGCATACGACGTCACGCACGCAACCGACTTGGCGGTCAGATCCGGCGTCACCCTCACCAGCGCGCGGGACGGCCGTCATGAGCCGTTCCGTCATCCAGTCGCCTGATGCTGTCCGCGACGGTGCGGCGCGCTGACGAGCCGGGGTGATCCCCGCAGTCGGCTTGGTGTTTCGTCGCCGACGCAGCCTCGATCGTCAGCCGAGGCCTTCGATGATGCGGAAGTCGCGCTCGACGCCGTCAGCCAGTGTGGCCAGTGCTTCCTGGTAGGCCGCACTCGCGCGTGCGGCGACCGCCTGTTCGAAGCTGTCGAACTCAATCAGGATGGTGCGCTCGGCGATTCCGGCGTCGTGTGCGACGACCCGGCCGTCGCGGGCGAGCAGCCGCCCGCCCGCGGCCCGGACGGCCGGAGCGGCCAGCTTGTTGTAGGCAGTCAGCTTCTCGGGGTCCGCAATGGTGCGGTAGACGCTGACCCAATAGCCCTTGGCCACGGTAACTCCTGTGTTCGCAATGGATGTTCAGAAGTGTGCTCAGATCCACGGCCGGCACGCTGTGGGCCGGCGAGCCGAGGGAGACGGCGTCGACGTCGGACGGCTTCGATCCTCAGCTTCCGGTTCGACTCGACCGGCCCGGGCCCGGCCCACCGGCCGGGGCCGGGCCCGGATGGGTCTCGGGTGAGTGCCGGCGGGCGAGGGCGAGTGCGGCCATCATCGTGATCGCCATCGCGGCGACGCCGGCCAGCGCCGCGGTCGTGTAGGCGTCGTCGTTCGGGAAGAGCCGGCCCGTGTCGGTGCCGGCAGCCAGGACCAGGCCGCCGATGGCGCTGCCCAGGGAGTACCCGACGCTGCGGACGACGTAGTTGAAGCTCATGGCACTAGACGTCTCGCTCCTGGGAGTGACGGCCAGGATGACGCCGGGCATGGCGGCCGAGAAGCTGCCGACGCCGAAGCCCAGCACGCCCATGGCCGCGAGCAGTTCGGCCAGGTCGGACCGGGCGGAGGCGAACAGGACGAACCCGCCGCCGACGATGGCGGCGCTGCCGGCCAGGACCACGGGGGCGTCGATCCGTTTGCGGACCCGCGGCGTGAGCTTGCCGGCGACGAACCCCAGCACGGAGAACGGGATGAGGACCAGCCCGGCGACGAAGGTGGTCAGTCCGAAGCCGTAGCCGGCGCTGTGCGGCGTCTGCGCGTAGCGGGTGATGAGCGTGAGCAGGAGGTACATGCCGATCCCGCCGGCGAACATGGCGATGTTCGCCCCGGCGACCGCCGGGTGCCGTACTGCCCGGACGTCGATCAGGGGTGTCTTGGTTCGCAGTTCGGAAACGGCCCAGACGCAGAGCAGGAGTACGGCGGCGACGGCAAGGGCCACCGCCACGGCGAGGTGTCGGCTCCACAGGCTGCTCTCGCCGGCCAGGAACAGGACGAGGAGCAGACCTCCCGCCAGGACGAGCGCACCGGCCACGTTCACGTGAGCGGAGCGGCCTTCGGGAGCTGCGGGCATGGAGCGCCACGCGGTCACGAAGGCGATGGTGGTGACGAGCAGGCCGAGGCCGTAGGCGGCCCGCAGTCCGCCGAACTCGGCGAGCAGCGCGGCCAGCGGGTAGCCGACCCCGGCTCCGATGATGGAGACCACGGAGATCAGGGCGATCGCAGCCGCGCTGCGCTCCTCGGGAAGATGGTCGCGGGCCACGCCCATCATCAGCGCCGTGAGACCGAGTCCGACGCCTTGGGCCGCTCTGCCCGCGAGCAGCCAGGCGAACGGCAGCGGCAGCACGGTGAGCGTGCTGCCGACGACGACGATCGCCAGCGTGGCGAGAATCGTGGCCCGCCGGTGCGGGCCGGCTCCGAGCCGGCCGAGGACGGGTGTGGCGACGGCGCCGCTGAGCAGGGAGATGGTCAGCGTCCACTGCGCGCTGTCGAGGGAGACGTGGAACGTGGTCGCCACGCTGGTGATGAGCGGCGTCCCGAGGCTGGCGACCGCCGCCACGACCAGGGCGATGAACGTCAGGGCGGGGACCAGCGGACGTGCCTCGGAACGTGTCGGGGCTGTGCTCATGGGCTGGTCGTGCGCCTGGGCTTCGGTCACCGGCCCGACTCCTCTCGGGCGTGGCTTTCGAGCTCCGCCAGATGCAGCAGCGCCGGAAGGGCTGCTGCCAGGGCCTCGACCTCGGCACCGGTGAGGTCGTCGATCAACCGCGCGTACGCGTCGACGCCTGCTTGGCGTCGCGTCCGGACGTACGACGCGCCGGCCTCGGTCAGGCACACCAGCGTGACCCGTTTGTCGGACGGATCGCCCTTCCGCTCGACCAGCCCGGATTCCTCCATCACCCGGACCAGGACCGTCATCGCGGGCTGGGTGACGCCCTCGGCCACCGCCAGATCGGTGATCCGTCGCGGGCCGGTCTTGTCCAGGGTGGCCAAGGCGGCGGCGGACGTCAGGCTCATGTCGCGGGGAAGGCGTCTCACAGCCCTGGTGGCCAGACCGTAGAGGGCTGACCCGATGGCATCGGAAGCGTCGTGCGCGGCGTCTCGGCGACTCATGTCTGAAGCATAGCTGCTTTATATAAATTCTTTATGTACTTCCTGACGCTGCCTCGCCCCTTGCCTGTGCGACGGTCCGGATGGGCCCGACTGTCAGAGGTGCGCAGTACGGTCCACCCATGGCAGCCCACATCGATCTGACCTTTGACTGCGCGAACGCGCGGCTCCTCGCCGATTTCTGGAAGACGGCGCTCGGCTACATCGACGAGCCGCCGCCGGCCCCCTTCAGGACGCGCGAGGAGTGGTTCGCGTCGTTCGGCCTGCCGGAGGACGACTCCGTGGACGACGCCGCCTGGCTCTGCGATCCCGACGGCGTCGGCCCCCGCCTGTCCATCCTCAAGGTCCCCGAGCCCAAGACGGCGAAGAACCGGCTCCACATCGACGTCCGGGTGCCGGGGCACGGCAGTGCCGATGAGCGGTGGGCCCGGATCGAGGCGGAGGTCGAACGCCTGGTGCGGGCCGGTGGGAGCGTCCTGGGGACGTTCGACCGGCACCACGTGATGATGGCGGACCCGGAGGGCAACGAGTTCTGCGTGGCCGCCGCCTCGGGGTGACGGTCCGATCCGCCGGCGGCCGGTCCGGCACGGAGGGCCTCACCCCTGAAGGGGACGGGATGAGGCTCTCCGAGTCGCGCCGGATGGGCACGTCTGTTCGATTCGCGTAGGCTGGGTGCATGGCAACGCACCAGCTCCAGGGATCACTCTTCGACCAGAGCGACGACGTACGCCTGGGCCCGTTGGCCGGGATCCGCCGGACGATCCTCGGTGACGGGGCCTGGATCGACCTTCTGCCGGGCTGGCTCAGCGGCGCCGGAGCGCTGTTCGAGCGGCTGGCCGCGGACGTTCCGTGGCAGGCGGAACGCCGGCAGATGTACGAGAGGGTCGTGGACGTGCCCCGCCTGCTCGCCTTCTACCGGGCCGGTGAACCGCTGCCGCACCCCGTTCTCGACGAGGCGCGCCGAGCCCTGTCCGCGCACTACGCGGCCGAGCTCGGCGAGGAGTTCACGACAGCCGGCCTGTGCCACTACCGCGACGGGCGCGACAGTGTGGCCTGGCACGGCGACCGCATCGGCCGGGGCGCCCGCGAGGACACGATGGTCGCCATCCTTTCCGTCGGCACCCCCCGCGACCTGCTGCTCCGCCCGCGCCGCGGTGGCGAGACCGTCCGCCGCACCCTCGGGCACGGCGACCTGATCGTGATGGGCGGCTCGTGCCAGCGGACCTGGGAGCACGCCATCCCCAAGTCGGCCCGTGCCGCCGGGGGGCGGATCAGCGTCCAGTTCCGGCCGCACGGGGTGCAGTAAGCGGTCCGCCGGTCCGCCCCTGGCGGCCCGCACCTGCTGAGCCGGAACGCCGGGCAGCGCCGGCGGGCCCGCACCTCAGCCCGTGTACTGCGGCGGTACCGCGGCGGCCTCGGCGAGGACCGGGCCCAGATCCTCCGTACGGATGCGGCGGTCCACGTACAGCAGGCCGGTCACCAGCGGCGGGAAGGTGGCCACGATCAGCTGGCTGACCAGCTGTCCGATCACCATGGCCAGTGCATAGCCGCTCATGGCGACGATGACCGACGTCGGGTTCGGGTCGTCGCTCAGGTTCGCCGAGCCGAGCGCGCCGGAGAACATGCCGATGAACGAGAACGGCAGCTGGATCAGATAGCTCGCGGTCCCCGCGACGGCGCCGGCCAGCAGACTGATTCCGAAGATCCGCCACCAGTCACCGCGTACCAGCAGGGACGAGCGGCGCAGCGCGGCGACGGGCCCCTGGTTCTCGAAGACCACGGCCGACGGGGCCAGACTGAACTTCACCCAGAGCCAGACCGCCAGCGGCGCCGTGGCCAGGGCGCCGAGGATGCCGATGACGACCAGCGTGACCGAGACGCCGTCGCCGCCGTCCATGCTGACCACGCCGATCACCAGAGCGACCACCCCGGCCCAGGCCAGCAGGATCGGGACCATCGCGATCACCCAGGTCAGGAACACCGTTCCGATCACGGCGGGTACCCGGGTCCAGGCCCGCTGCCAGACGGCGGAGAAGGTGGTCGGCCGCCCCAGGACCGCTTCCTGGAGCACCACCGGCACGGCCGCGTACATCATGGCCGTCGAGATCGCGGCCGCGACCAGGCACACCAGCACGATGGCGCAGAAGGCGACGAGCAAAGGCACCCAGTCCTCGCTACGGGGGTCCTCGTCGCCGCTGAGCGCGAATATCCGGTCCAGATGGTCCGCGGTGGCGGCATACGCGATCGCGATCGTTGCCGCGACCACGGCAAGCGCTCCGCCGTACACGGCCGCGCCGACGCCGAACAGCTGCTTCGCATGGCGGCCGACGGTGGCGAACGCGCCGTTGAATATGTCCCCGAGCCTCAACGGCCCCAGGGGTATCACCCCCGGTTTGGGCGGCATCCAGCCGCCGCCCCAGCCGCCCCAACCGGGCGGCCCTCCGGGAGGCCCCCCGTACGGCGCGCCCCCGTAAGGCGCGCCGCCCCACCCTGCGTCCTGCGTCACTGCCGCTCCGTCTGTCAGCCGATCATGTACATGGACGGACCACGGTAGCGTCCCCGCCGTTCGGGTGAATCCCCACTGTCCTGCACCATCGATGCGTACACTCGTACACATGGGATATGGACTGCTGGCCGCGGCCATCGCGGCGGAAGTGGCCGGGACGACCGCCATGAAGTACAGCGAGGGGTTCACCCGGCTCTGGCCCTCCCTGATCACCGTCGTCGGCTATCTGCTCGCCTTCTCGCTGCTGGCCCAGACCCTCAAGACCCTGTCGATGGGCACCGCCTACGCGATCTGGGCCGGGACCGGCACCGCCGCCGTCGCCGTCATAGGGATGCTGTTCATGGGGGAGTCCGGCAGTCTGCTGAAGCTTGCGGGCATCGTGCTGGTCATCGCCGGTGTGGTGGTGCTCAACATGGGCGGTGCGCACTGATGGTCCGGCGGTACGACCCCGAGCGGCGCGGCCGGATCATCGATGCGGCGATCCGGGTGGTCGGCGCCAAGGGGATCGCCGGGCTCAGCCACCGCTCCGTCGCCGCAGAGGCCGATGTGCCGCTCGGCTCGACGACGTACCACTTCGCCTCGCTGGACGAGCTGTTGACCGCCGCGCTCCGCCGGTCGAACGAGAACTTCGCCGCGGTCATGCGCGAGAGCCGTGCCCTCGCCGACCCGGAAGCCGACCTCGCAGCCGAACTCGCCCGTCTGCTGGGGGAGTTCTTCGGAGGTGGCCGGGGCCGGGCGGAGCTGGAGTACGAGCTCTACCTCGCCGCGCTGCGCCGGCCCGCGCTGCGTCCGGTCGCCGCCGAATGGACCGACGCCACGGCCTGCCTCCTCGCCGCACGCACCGGTCCGGCCACCGCGCGGGCGCTGGTCGCGCTGATGGACGGGATCTGTCTGCAGGTCCTGCTCACCGGTGGCGAGTACGACGAGGCGTACGCGCGGGAGATGCTGGGCCGGATCGCGGGCGCCGACGAGGAGAAGGACGGACGCGCAACCAGGCTTGGCCGGCCCGGCTGACGGCGGTGTCTTCCGTCGACTCACGGATGTTCTCCCGCTCCGCCTCCGCCATCGCCGCGAAGAACGCGAACAGCAACTTCCCCGGCCCGGTGGCGTCGTGGATGCCCGGCAGGGGTCCGGCGTGCATCTCCAGGACCAGGCCGTGGGCAGCGAGGTGGTCGGCGAGCGCGGTGAGTTCGGCGGCGTCGCGGCCGAGGCACTTCATCTCCTACACGGTGACGATGACCCGGCAGTGTGGGGCGTGCGCCTTGACCTCCCGCGCCGTCCGCAGCGCGTCCCCGACCCGGGGGCGGACCGCGGGCGCTGATCTTGCTCGCGCAAAGGACCGTTGGTGAGAGTAGTCGCGTGTGTCAGTCTCCGAAGCCGGCTGCCCAGTCGGGTGGGACGGCGTTGATGATCCGATATCCCACGCCGGGTGTGGTGGAGATGGCCGGGGGGTCGCCGAGTTTGCGGCGCAGCCGGCTGATGGTCACCGTGACCGTGTTGGTGAACGGGTCGGCGTGCTCGTCCCAGACCTGTTCGAGGAGGCCTTCCGCGCTGAGGAAGGCGGGGCTCGCGTTCAGGAGGGCTTCGAGTACCGCGAATTCCTTTACAGAGAGGTCGAGTTGGCGACCGTCGCGGCTGGCGGTGTGGCGCATCGGGTCGAGTTCGATGCCCGCCGCGCTCAGGGTGCGGGACCGGGCGGCGGGGCGACGGCGGGCCAGGGCGCGGATGCGCAGGACGAGTTCGGGAAAGTGGAAGGGCTTGGCGAGGTAGTCGTCAGCACCCAGGGTCAGGCCGCTGACGCGGTCGCCGGGTGAGTCGGCGGCGGTCAGCATCAGGACCATCACGCGGCCGTCCCGCTCGGTGATCATCTGGCAGAGAGTGTCGCCGTGGATGCCTGGCAGGTCGCGATCGAGCACGACGACGTCGTACGCGTTGACGTCCAGCTTGGCCGCGGCATCGAGCCCGTCGTGGGCCACGTCTACGGCCATGCCCTGGTCGCGCAGTCCCTCGGCGATGACTTCGGCGAGGGGGCGGGCGTCCTCGACCACCAGGACTCTCAACGCGCCACGCCCGTCCCTGCGTCGGGGGCTTCCGCCGTCGTCCTGCCGTCCGTACGGGGGAGGGTGATGGTCACGCGCAGGCCGCCGTCGGGGCGGGCGTGCAGGTCCAGGGTGCCGTGGTGGGCCTGGGCGATGGCCGCGACGATGGAGAGGCCGAGGCCGCTGCCCCGGCCGGTGCCGGTCCGGTCGGCGCCAAGGCGGCGGAAGGGTTGCGCGAGGTCCGCCACCCGCTGCTGGTCAAGGACCGGCCCGCTGGACTCGACGACGAGGGACACTGCGCCCGCGTCGTCTCCTTCGGCCCGTACCGCGACACTGATCCAGCCCCCGGGGTCGTTGTGCGCGATCGCGTTGTCGACCACGTTGTCGGCCACGCGGCGCAGCAGCGTCTGGCTGCCCCACACCCACCCGGAGTCGTCGCTCCGGTTTTCACGCACGGTCAGCCCCTTGGCCGCGATGTCCTTTGCCCGTCCGGTCAAGGCGGTCAGCGCGAGTTGGCCGAGGGCGAGGCGCGCCGAGTCGGTGAACTCGCCGTGCTGGGTGCGCGCCAGGATGAGGAAACCCTCCAGCAGCCGGTCCACCTGGTCGAGTTCGGCGCGCATCCGGGCCGCCAGCGTCGCTGTGGTCTCGGGTACCGGGCCCGGCTTGGCGAGGGCCACGTCAAGGGAGGCCCGCATTGTGGTGAGCGGAGTGCGCAGCTCGTGGGAGGCGTTGGCGACGAAGAGGCGCTGGGCGTCGAAGGAGCCCTCCAGGCGGCCGAGGAGGTCGTCGATGGTGTCGGCGAGGTCCTTCACCTCGTCGCCGGGGCCGCCGATGGCCAGGCGTTCGTGCAGGCTGTCGGCGGTGATCCGGCGGGTGGCCGCAGTCATCACGCGCAGCGGGCGCAGCACCCGGCCGGCGACGAACCATCCGAGGCCGACCGAGATCACCACCATGACGCCGAGGGCGATGGCCGAGCCGATCACGATCTGCCGGGACTGGGTGTCGTGCAGCTGGGTCAGCTGCTGCTCCAGCTCGTCGATGCGGCCCTGGGCCTGTGTCGCCGTGGCGGGTGGACCGGTGCCGCCATCGGGGGCGGTCTGGCTGGAGCGCGATCCGCCGGATGCCACCACGGCCGCGATGGCCAGCAGCGCCGTTCCCGACAGCAGGAACAGAGTCACGTACAAGGCGGTGAAGCGGGTGCGGGCAGTGCCACGGCGCAGGCCGAGCCGGGCAGTCAGGCCCGCGAGCCGTCGGGGCGGCCCCCATTTCATCCGCATGCTCCCCTCTCGCCACCGCACCAGGACACGTACCAGGACAGGCTATGCCGAGGCGCCTAACAACGAGATGACAGTGACCGTTCGGCCCCTGTAACTCGCTCCGTCACAGGGTGGGGGCCATGAGCGATGAGAGTACGAAGGCGACGATCGAGGTCATCGGTCTGCGTAAACGCTTCGGGCCACAGCTGGCTCTGGACGGTATGACGTTCACCGTGCAGCCCGGACGGGTGACCGGCTTCGTCGGCCCGAACGGCGCGGGCAAGTCCACCACCATGCGCGTGATCCTGGGCCTTGACGCGGCGGAGGAGGGAAAGGCCCTGGTCGACGGGGTGCCGTACCGCACCCTGCGTCGCCCGCTTCGGTATCTGGGGGCACTGCTCGACGCCTCCGCGCTGCAGCCGAGCCGCACCGCCCGTAACCACCTGCTGTGGCTGGCCCACTCACAGGGCGTGCCGGCCCGGCGGGTGGACGAGGTCATCGATCAGGCCGGCCTGGGCACGGCGGCCCGGCGCAAGGCCGGCGGCTTCTCGCTGGGCATGCGCCAGCGCCTGGGGATCGCGGCGGCGCTGCTGGGGGACCCGCCGGTGGTCATGCTGGACGAGCCGTTCAACGGCCTGGACCCCGACGGCATCGTGTGGATGCGCGGCTTCCTGTCGTCGCTGGCCCGGCAGGGCCGCGCCGTCCTGGTCTCCAGTCACCTGATGAGCGAACTCGAAGACACCGCGGACCATCTCGTGGTGATCGGCCGCGGCCGGGTCGTCGCGGACACCAGCGTGTCCGAGCTGCTCGCCGAGGCGTCCGGCGGCCGGGTCACCCTGCGTACCTCCGCGCCTGCGCGCGCCGCCCAGGTGCTGCACGGCGCGGGCGCCACCGTTCTCGCCACCGGCACCGACACCCTCGGCGTCACGGGCCTGCCCGACGAGGAGATCGTGGCACTGCTCGCCCGGAACGGGGTGCCGTTCTCCCAGGTGTCCGCGCACCGGGCGACGCTCGAAGAGGCGTACATGGAGCTCACCCGGGACACGGTGGAGTACCGGGGCATCCCGGCGGGGGAGGCTACGCGATGACCGCCACCGTCACCCCTCGTCCCCCGGCCACGAGGCGCGCTGAGCAGAGTGGGTTCCTCAGGACGCTGCACGCCGAGTGGACGAAGTTCCGTACGGTACGCGGCTGGGTCCTCGCCATGGCGGGGGCGCTCATGGTGACGATCGTGGTCGGCCTGCTCGGCACGGCCGCCCCCGCCCCCGGCGGTCGTGGCGCCGAGTCCGCCTCGTACCCGAAGGGACCCGGCGGCGAGGCCGTCAACGACAGCTTCTACTTCGTCCACAGGACGCTCACCGGCGACGGCACCCTCACCGTCCCCCTGCGGTCGCTGACTGGTGTGGCCGACACCGGGACCGGCAAGACGGCCCAGGGCGCCCAGCCCTGGGCGAAGGCAGGGATCATCGTGAAGGAAAGCCTCAGCCAGGGAGCCCCGTACGCGGCGGTCATGGCCACCGGCGGCCACGGTGTGCGCATGCAGTACGACTACACGCACGACACAGCGGGCCCTTCCGGCAAGGTCACCCAGGAGTCCCCGCGCCGGCTGCGCCTGGTCCGCTCCGGCGACATCCTCACCGGTTCCTCGTCCACCGACGGCTCCCACTGGACCGAAGTCGGCCATGCGAAGCTGCCGGGGCTTGCGCGCACCGTGCAGGCCGGGCTCTTCGCCACGTCACCGCAGGCGAAGCAGGACACCGCGGCGGGCACGGGCTTCAGCCCCGCCGTGGCCACGGGCACCTTCGGCCGCCCCGCCCTCACCGGCGGCTGGTCCCAGAGCGCGTGGAGCGGCACACAGGTGGGCGGCGACGCGGGCACCTCCGGCAGCTACACGAACACCACCAAGGGCGGCTTCACCCAGACCGACGGCGGCGGGTTCACCGTGACCGGGGCCGGTGACATCGCACCGGTCGTCGGCGGGCCTGTCATGGGCGTCGGCTTCTCCGTCGAGAACTTCCTCGTCGGCACCTTCGCCGGGCTGCTCGTGGTGATCGCCGTGGGCACGGTGTTCATCACCGGCGAGTACCGGCGCGGTCTGCTGCGTACGACCATGGCGGCAACTCCCTTGCGGGGCCGGGTGCTTGGCGCCAAGGCGCTGGTGGCCGGGGGCGTCGCGTTCGCCATCGGCCTGGTGGCCGCCGTGATCACCATTCCCCTCGGGGAACGCAGCGCGGGCGGCAGGGGCTTCCATGTCTTCCCCGTCACGTCGGCGACCGAAGTGCGCGTCATGGTCGGCACCGGCCTGCTCTGCGCAGCCGCCGTCGTGCTCGCTCTCGGCGTCGGTGCCCTGCTGCGGCGCAGCGGCACGGCGGTCGCCCTGGTCATCGCGTCGATCGTGCTGCCCTTCCTGCTTGCCACCTCCGGCGTATTGCCCCCGGGCGTCTCGGAGTGGCTGCTGCGGGTGACCCCGGCTGCGGGCTTCGCCATCCAGCAGACCCTGCCGCAGTACGCGCAGGTGCTCAGCGTGTACGAGCCGTCGACCGGCTACTACCCGCTGGCGCCATGGGCCGGCCTCGCCGTGCTGTGCGGATACGCCGCGCTCGCCTTCGGTCCGGCCGTGGTGCGGCTGCGCGGGAGGGACGTATGAGCCTCCTGAGAAGTGCACGACTCACGAGCACGGCGGACGGCGCGTGGCGAGGGGGCTTCGGCCGGGCCCTGCGCGCGGAGTGGACGAAGCTGCGCACCGCAGGGGACATGGGCAGGTTGCTCCTGCTCGCCGTCGCGCTGACCGTGTCCGTCGGCTGCGGCACCGCCAAGGCCGTGAAGTGCCCGGCTACGGGGTGCGGCCAGGACGCCGTCAAGTTCGCCCTGACCGGCGTCACCGTCGGGCAGGCGGTCATCGCCGTCCTCGCGGTGCTGGCCGTCAGCGGCGAGTACGGCACCGGGATGATCCGCACCACACTCACGGCGGTGCCGAACCGGCTCACCGTCCTCACCGCCAAGGCGACGGTCCTCACCACGGTTGTCCTGATCTCCGGGACGGCTGCCGTCCTCGCCTCGCTCCTTGCCGGCCGCTACATCCTGCCCGGCAACGGATTCACCGAGGCCCACGGCTATGCCCCGCTGTCCCTGGCCGACGGCCCGACCCTGCGCGCGGCCGTGGGTTCGGTCCTCTACCTCGTCCTGATCGGCCTGCTCGGACTCGGCGTGGCCACGGCGGTACGGGAGGCGGCGACCGCCATCGGGATCGTGCTCGGGCTGCTCTATCTCTTCCCGGTCGTCACCCAGGTGGTCAACGACCCGGAGTGGCAGCGCCGCCTCCAGCAGATCTCGCCCATGACCGCCGGACTCGCGGTCCAATCCACCGTCCATCTGAACGAGCTGCCCATCGGCCCATGGGCCGGTCCGGGCGTGCTCGCCACGTGGGCCGCGGCCGCGCTGCTGGTCGGCGGCCTGCTGCTGCACAGGCGCGACGCGTAGCCGAATCGAGCCGACCACGAGCGCGGTGGATCCGGGCCCCTCCCCGGCCCGGCGCCACACCCGGTCAACGATCCAGCCGACCGGGAGCGACACCGGGCGGGTCCTCAGGTTGCCGACCCGGACCCACCGTCCGCCGCCGATCGGGCGGCTTCCGCCTCGGGCACGGTGCGGGGGCCGGGCACCGTGGACGCCGTGGCGGCGCGGGCGAGGTGCGAGTTCATGTCCAGCTCGAACCTGCCGCAGGGGGTCACGTGGGTCCAGAACAGTGGGGACAGGGCCCGCCGGTCCGCGTCGCTGAGCCGCTTCTGCCACTTCTCCTCCCTCAGGATGTCCTGAAGCGGCAGAGTGTTGACGTGCACCAACGCGGACTGGAGCAGGTGCAGAGCGAGCATGGACGCCTCCTGGGACTCCTTGTCGGAGCCGGTCAGGCAAGGAGTCCTTGCCGTAGAACAGGTCGTGGTTGGCGGAGTTCCAGTTCTCTACGACCTGGAGCCCGTCGTTGATCTCGCGGCGCAGGTCGGCGTCGGCGAGGTAGCCGCAGATGAACGCCGTACGCACCGGCTTCGGGGGAACAGGGTCCTGACGGCGGTGGAGAACTTGAGCGACCGTCCGGCCTCGCTCCGGAACGTCGAGCCGTTGTCGTCGCTGTAGGACTCGCCGCCGCCCGGATAGGGGCTGGAATCGTTGTACGCAAGGCCGTAGCAGCCGGTGGTGGCAGCCGACCTGACCAGCAGACCGTAGCGTTTTCCGGCCGCGACGGTGATGCCCGGTGCCACCGTGACGTCCCGTGGCGACCAGCCGATCTTCTCGGCGGGCACGAGCGTGGAGCTCAGGGTGGCGCCGGTGGGATGGAACGATTCATCCGCCGCGTAGACGCTGATCTCGAGGCCTGCGTCGGGATTTCCGGACTGGAAGCCCGAGTAGGAGACGGCGGACAGTGTCCCGCTCCGGGTGGGTGTGAACGTCTGGAACCGGGCCACGCCCGCGCCGATGTCGCAATAGGTGCGGAACCCGCTGACGCCGTCGGCCCGGTCGGCGTCGGGCCGCGGGGTCTGGTGCCCGGCCGCGCCGGTGGCCAGAGTCAGGGGGAAGGAGTTCCGGCAGGTCATCGGGGAGATCGCTCCGGCGTCGGTGAACTCCAGTGGCGCCCAGTAGTAGTTCGAGAGTGCTTCGTTGCGCTGCCCGTTGTTCCAGAGGTCGCTCGCGTAGAGGTAGGCGGTGCCCGATGTCGTCGGGATCTCGGAGACGAACGCGGGCTGTCCGCCGCAGGAGTCGGAACTGATCTTCGTCGGCGGCGACCAGGGGCCCAGTGGGCTCGGCGCTGTCCGGTACGAGATGCCGGTGCCCGCGCAGTAGCCGCAGTTCGGGTCGGAGTAGGTCAGATAGTAGGTGCCGTCGCGTTCGAACAGGGCCGGTGCCTCGGTCTGGCTCTGGCCGAGCCTGGTGTACTCGCCGGTTCCTGTGAGGTAGCCGGGGGAGAGGTGTTCCACGACGAGGTCGCCGTTACTGCGCCAGTCGGTGTAAGCGAGGTAGGCGGTGCCGTCAGTGTCGACGAAGACGTCATGGTCGCCGTTGTTGGTCCCGCCCGGCGGGGCGTCGTTGTTCTCTCAACACGCCCTGGACGTAAGTCTGTTGGCCCGTGCGGTCCGGTGGCCCCTGCTCGACGGGGGCACAAGGTCCCTCTGCTCGGGACCTTCGCGGAATGCGCCGGGGCGATGCGGGGCGTAGCGTCGTAAACGCGACAGGAGATCGCCGCTCCTCAGCGGTAGATCCTGTCGTACGCCCCTGACGGGGGCGGCAAGGGAAAGTAGTAACAGCGTCGGCGCGCCTGCCCAGGCGGCCTCTGTGACGCGAAGGGCACACCCAGTCGAGAAATCCTGGGTTCCCGGTGCTACCCCCTGCTGTCTTCCGCATGAACCGCCCCGGGAACCCTCTACCGGAACGGATGAGTTCATGTCGGACATCGAGCGCAACAAGAACGTCGTCGTCGACTACTACCGGACCGCCTTCGGGGGAAACCCGGAGAAGGCCGTCGCCGACCACTTCGGTCCCCAGTACGTCCAACACAACCCCGACGCCCAGGACGGTCCGGAGGCGTTCATCGGCTTCGTCAAGTACCTGCGCGGTGAGTACCCGGACCTGCACCTGGACATCAAGCGCGTCATCGGCGAAGGCGACATGGTCGTCACCCACTCCCACCTCGTCCTGGAGCCCGGCAAGCCCGGTCGGGCCCTGGCCGACTACTTCCGGCTGGAGAACGGCAAGGTCGTCGAGCACTGGGACGTCATCCAGGAAGTCCCCGAGAGTGCCGCCAACGACAACGGCATGTTCTGAGGGGCTGCCTGATGACATCACCTCGCGAAGCCTTGTCCGTGGACCCGGCCGACGTGGTCAGACGCCAGTATCTCGCCTCCGCCACCGGGGACATGGAGCTGTGGCGGACTGCTGTGGCGGACGACGTGGAGTGGACGGAGAGCGCCGGCTTCCCGCTGGCCGGCACCTATCGCACCCCCGATGCCGTGGTCGCGGGCGTTTTCGAGCGGCTGGCCGAGGCGTGGGACGGCTGGGTCACCCACGACGACACCTACGTCGTCGATGGTGAGCGGGTCGTGGTGCTGGCCCGTTACAGCGCCACGAACAGGGCCACCGGGAAACCGATGGAGGCCCGGGTCGCGCACTGTTTCACGGTGCGCGGCGGAAGGATCGTGCGCTTCGAGCAGATCGTCGACTCCGCCAGGGTGCTGGCCGCCATGCCCTGACCGGCGGCGACAGTGCACGGCCGGTGGCCGGGTGCAGCCGGATGTGCCGGCTCCACCCGGCCACCGGCCGTGTTCATGGACGCGTCCGTCAGCGCCGCGCCAGCTCTCCGAACCAGCGCACGACGGCCGAGGTGGCGGCGACGTTGGACCCCAGATGGCGCGATCCGTCGTGGTCGACCGGGCCGAGATCGACGACCGGGGCGGACACGCCCTTGCCTGCCAGGGCTGCCCGGCAGTGCTCGGTGTTCTCGGTGACGGCCTGCTCGTCCCCGGACGCCATGTAGAGACGGACCGGGGCGCGGGGCGCCCAGTCGGTGCAGACGGCGTCGGTGCTGCGCAGCGCATCCGCCAGCGGACCGGTCGGATGGGCCAGGAGGGTGCGGCCGTGCCCGGTCAGCAGCTCGTCCAGGGAGTTCGGAGTGCCCCGCATCAGCTGTTCGCCGGTGTGGGCGCCGTCGAAAAGCGCCTCGATCGTGCTGTCGTACGGGGCCCGGAACACCTCGCCGGGAGTGTCGTAGATGTGGTGGAGCCGGTTGAAGGCGACCAGGGTGTACGCGGCGTACACCACGCTGGACTTGGGCTCCAGCTTGCCGGCGAGCAGGGCGGGCAGCTCCGCGCCGCCGAAGTCGTACGCGCCGCTGACCGGCGCCAGCGCGCCCAGCCTGAACCAGTGGTCCCGGCCCGACTCCAGGGCCCGGCCCAGGCCCAGGGCCGCCGAGGCACCCTGCGAGAAACCGGTGACCATGACCTCGCGCTCCAGCGCATGCCCGGTGCGGGGTGCGAAGGCGCGGGCGGCCCTGAGCATGTCCAGGGAGGCCGTGGTCTCGGAGCCGATGTCCATCCAGGGGTGCAGGCCGGGGCCCGTGCCGAGCCCCAGGTAGTCGGGCGCGACCGTGGCGGAACCGGCCGCCGCGTGCGCGATGGCCGGCGCCGACACGAACGCGGCGCGCTGCATGGACGGCGAGTCGTCCTTGTGGCTGCCGGTGCCGTGCGCGAAGGACACCGTGGGCAACCGGCGTTCGGTGTGCAGCGGAGTGACGAACAGTCCGCTCGCGGTGGTGGGCCGGCCGTGTGCATCGATGGTCCGGTAGACCAGCCGGTAGGCGACGACGCCGTGCCGGACGGTGTCGCCCGCGAACCCGGCCCTGCCCAGCTCGGCGGTCACGGCCGAAGGGGTCGCGAGCGTGTACAGCTTCTCGGCGGAGACCAGGGTGCCCCGGCCGGACGCCACGTCGGACGCGGCTGAGTGCGCCGCCGGTGCGGCGGTCGCGGTCGCGACGGCCGGCCCGCTCAGCAGCAGGCCGCAGCAGGCGGCCGCCGCGCATGCCCGCAGGGCGCCACGGGAACGGATTCCGTGGAACGGGGTCGGTGAGGCGGATACGGTCACGCATTCCTCCAAGTACGGCTCGGATACGGCTCGTCGAGCCTCCCGTGCCGTGCCTACCCGGCGCACTGGTGCCGCCCCCCGGATCCTTCTGGCGCCTGCCCCCGCCGCACGTGCGGTCCGGGCCCCGCCCGTTACCCCGCTGCCGACGTGGCCCGGACCGTCGCCAGGGCCGCCTGCACGCTCTGCTCGATGTCGGTGATCGGGTACAGCGCCTCGCGGACCGTACGGTCCCGGTCCACCACCAGCGTGAGCCGCTTCAGCCGGCTGATCCCGGCGGCCCGGAAGGTCGGCAGCCGCAACGCCGCCGTCAGATCGAGACCGGCGTCCGACAGGAGCGGGAAGCGCAGCCCCTCCGCCTCCGCGAACGCCTGCTGCTCATCCGGGCGCTGGGTGGAGACGCCGTGCACCGTCGCACCCGCCGCGGTGAACTCGGCCAGCTGATCGCGGTAGGTGCACGATTCGAGGGTGCAGCCCCTCGCGCCGGGAATCCCGGACCAGCCCGGCGGATAGGACTCCTGGCGGGCGTAGGCGCCGGGGAAGAAGTACAGGACGGTGTACGGCGTTGTGGCCACCGGGTCGTGCCGGCCGCCGGTGTGCGCCGGCAGGCTCAGCTCCGGCACCCGGGTGCCCACCAGTGCGTGCACCCGGGCTGCCTCCTGCGAGGACTCCTGTGCGGTGGCCATCGTCGATCCGTCTCCCGTCACCCAGGCGTCGCCCCAGTCCTGGAGCGCGATCAGTACCGGCAGCAGGGCCCGGCCGCGCGGGGTCAGCCGGTACTCGTACCGGGCGGGCCGCTCCTGGTACGGCTCCCTGGACAGCACGCCCGCGTCGACCAGCAGCCGCAGCCGCTCGGCCAGGACCTTGCGGGACATCCCCAGCTCCTGCTGGAGGGCGTCGAAGCGGTGTACGCCGCGCGCCGCGTCCCGCACGATCAGCAGGGTCCACCAGTCGCCGACCACGTCCAGGGCCTGGGCGATCGCGCAGTCGGCGTCGGCCAGGCTGGTGCGCTGGGGCATGCGGTACCTCCGTCACGTCGGACGGCCATTCAACTGGATTGACCTGCGGACAGCATGCTGCCATAGTCCGTTCCCAAACGGAACTCACTCGGGGGCGGGCTGCGGGATGGGGATGCTGCGGGGCGTGCCGCGCACGGTACGGCTGCTGGCCTTCGGCGCGTTCTTCAACGGGGTGGTGAGCTTCACCTTCGTCTACTTGTTCGTCTATCTGACCGGCCCGCGTGGCCTCTCCGTCGCCCAGGCCGGGGTGCTCACCGGCATCGGCGGCGCCGGACTCGTCGCGGGCAACCTCACCGGAGGCTGGTTCGGCGACCGGTACGGGCACCGCCGGATGCTGCTGCTCGGTGCCTGTGTCAGCGGGGCCGTGCTCGTGGCCCTTCCGCTGCTGCCGCTCGCCGCCCTGTACTGCGTACTCCCGCTCGCCGAGTACGCGAGCGGAGTCGTGCGGTCCGCCAACGCCGCGCTCGTCGCCGTCTCCGTTCCCGAGGGTGCCCGCCGCCAGAGCTTCGCCCTCACCCGGTTCGCGAGCAACGGGGGCTTCACCGTCGGACCGCCGCTCGGCGCACTCGTCGCCGCCCGGTTCTCGTACGACTGGCTCTTCGTCATCGACGGTGTCGGCACACTGCTGTTCGCCGGATACGCGGCCCGCATCCTCCCCGCCCGCGGCACCGCGCACTCGCGGCCCGCACACCGCCCGGACGCCCCCGGACTGTGGAGCGAACTGCGGGCCAGGCCCGCGGTGCCGGTGCTCCTCGCCGCGATCGTCTGCGTCGACGCCGTCTACCGCCAGCAGTACTCCACGCTTCCCGTCTTCCTCGCCGACCACGGTCTCGGCACCCAGTTCTACGGCTGGCTCATCGCCGTCAACGGCGGCGTCATCCTCTGCCTCGAACTCCCCGCCGCCCACGCGCTGCGCGACCGGGCGCCGCTCGGCGTCGTGGGCACCGGACTGCTGCTCGTCGGGACCGGATACGCGGTGCTCATCCCCGGTGCGGGGGCACTGTTCGCCGTCATGATGATGGTCTCGCTGACCCTGGGCGAGATCCTCTACAAGACCACGGCGACGGCCTATGTCGCCGACCAGGCGCCCGCCCACGCCCAGGGCCGCTTCCAGAGCCTGTACGCGGGCGCCTCCATCAGCGGACAGGTACTGGCACCACCCCTGGGCGGTGCGCTCTACACCGCCGCTCCCGCGCTGCTCTGGCCCGTCTGCGCGGTGCTCGCCTGCGGTGCGGGGGCGGCCGTGCTCGCCGCCCGGCGACTGCGTGAACCCGGAAGGCCGCTTCGGGCAACAGGAGGTGACATGCCCCCCGCACAGCCGAAGGAGACGGAGACATTGTGACCGGACCACCGGGCGACGACGCGGCCGTCATCGGCCAGTCGTTGGAACGGCCCGAGACATTCGCGCTGCTCTACGACCGGTACGCCGCCGACATCCACCGCTACGCCGCCCGCCGCCTCGGCGAGGGCGCCGCCGACGACATCACCGCCGACACCTTCCTGATCGCCTTCCGCTCCCGCGCCCGTTTCGACACCGGGCGGGAGAGCGCCCGGCCCTGGCTGTACGGGATCGCGGCCAACCTCATCGGCAAGCACCGGCGCACCGAGGTCAGGGCGCTGCGCGCACTGGCCCGCACCGGAACGGACCCGGTCGCCGAGTCCTGGACCGAACGGGCCGATCACCGGGTCAGCGCCCAGGCGGCACACACCGAACTCGCGGGCGCGCTCGCCGCGCTGTCCGCCGGTGACCGGCATGTGCTGCTGCTGATCGCCTGGGCCGACCTCAGCTACCAGGAGGTGGCCGACGCGCTCTCACTGCCCGTCGGCACCGTCCGCTCCCGGCTCAACCGGGCCCGGCGCAAGGTGCGCCAGGCTCTGGGCGCCGATCCCACACGCGTGACCGAGAACCTGGAGGCGGCCCATGGACACGGATGAGATGACGCTGTTGCGGGAGCTGCGCGCCGACGCACCGGCGCCGGACCGGGCCTCCCTGGCCGAGGGCCGGCGGCGGCTGACCGGGAACACCGGGCGGCGGCGCCGGCTGCGCGCCGACTGGCGGCTCGCCGCGGTGGCGACGACGGCGGTGGTCGCCCTGGCGACCGTGCTCGGCACCCAGCTCATCGGCGGCGACCGAGGTGCGCCGACGGGGGCCGCGCCCGCCACCGTGACCGAACTCGGCAGCGCTGCCCAGGTGCTGCGGGACGCGGCCCGGGAGGTCGCGGACGACCCGGTGCCGACCCCGAAGGACGGGCAGTGGGTCTACACCAAGGACCTGGAGGTCCGCGCCCAGGAGGACGGCCCGGGGGAGGAGCGCGGCGGCCCCCGGGAGACCGAGCACTGGTACAAGTACGCGGACCCGGCCTTCGAGAACGGGAAGGCGGGCGACGACCACTCGCCCCGTGAGCGGTTCCTGTTCCTGGCGGAGCTGCCCTCCGACCCGGCCCAGGTGAAGAAGCGGGCCCGGGCCTTCTACCCGGGCGAGGACGAGTCCGTCGCCCGGCACGACTTCGGTGCGCTGTCGATGCTGGCGATGTCCTATCCGGCCGATCCGAAGGGGATCGCCGCGGTCTACCGGGCGATGGCCACCGTTCCCGGCCTCAGGGCCGTGCGGACCCGGGACGCGCTGAACCGGCCGGTCATCGGGATCCGCTACCCGGGGGAGCGCGATCTGTTCCTCCTGGATGTGCGGACCCTGAGGTTCGCCGGCCGGGGCTCGCTGGACTCCCCGACCGCGGACGGGGCCAGCGCCGTCCTGAAGAC
>NZ_JBHVWF010000059.1:0-45629 GCF_042882365.1 Streptomyces sp. NPDC058221
GGGGGGGGGCCCGCGCCGGCCCCGCGTCCCGGGTGGCCCCCGCGCGCCGGGCCCGTCTCCCCGCCCACCACCGGGGGGGGGCCCGCCCCCCCCCGGGGGGCCCGCCCCCGCCCTCTGCCGTCCGCGTGCGGAGGCGGGGTCGCTCAGAGCCGCTCGGGGGTCCTGATGCCGAGCAGCGCCATGCCCTGGTGCAGGGTCCGGGACGTGAGCTCGACGAGGAAGAGACGGTTCTCCACGACCTCCGCCGGGTTCTCGTCGCTCAGGACCTGGCACTGGTCGTAGAACGTGGTGAGGTGCGAGGCGAGCTGGTAGAGGTACGCGGCCAGCTTGTGCGGCTCGTAGCCCGCCGCCACCTCGGACAGCACCTCGCCGAACTGGTCCAGGTGCAGACCGAGCGCCCGCTCGGCCGGGGCCAGCTCCAGCTCCGGGTGCGCGACCGGCTTCGCGTCGCCGGCCTTGCGCAGGATCGACCGGATCCGCGCGTACGCGTACTGGAGGTACACCGACGTGTCGCCGTGCAGCGACACCATCTGGTCCAGGTCGAACTTGTAGTCACGCACGGCGGAGGTTGACAGGTCGGCGTACTTCACCGCGCCGACGCCGACGTACCGGCCGTTCTCGACGATCTCCTCCTCGGACAGGCCGATCTTCTCGGCCTTCTCCCGCACGACGGCCGTCGCCCGCTCGACCGCCTCGTCCAGCAGCTCCTCCAGCCGGACGGTGACACCCTCACGGGTCTTGAACGGCTTGCCGTCCTTGCCGAGCACCGTGCCGAAGGCGAGCTGGTGCGCCTTGACGTCCTCGTTCAGCCAGCCGGCCCGGCGGGCCGTCTCGAAGACCATCTTGAAGTGCAGGGACTGCCGCGCGTCCACCACGTACAGCAGGGTGTCCGCCTTGAGGTTCTGCACCCGGTCGCGGATCGCGGAGAGGTCGGTCGCCGCGTAGCCGTAGCCGCCGTTCGTCTTCTTGACGATCAGTGGCGTCGGGTTGCCGTCCGGGCCCTTCACGTCGTCGAAGAAGACGCACAGCGCACCCTCGGAGCGGACGGCGACGCCCGTCTCCTCCAGGATCCGGCAGGTCTCCTCCAGCATGTCGTTGTAGCCGGACTCGCCGACGATGTCGGGGTCGCTGATCTCCATGTCGAGCTTGTCGAAGACGGAATAGAAGTAGATCTTCGACTCGTCGACGAACCGCTGCCACATGGCGAGCGTCTCCGGCTCACCGGCCTGGAGGGCCACCACCCGGTCCCGCGAGCGGGCCTTGAACTCCTCGTCGGAGTCGAACAGGACCCGCGAGGCCTTGTAGAGCCGGTTGAGCGAGGACATGGCGGCTTCGCCGTCGGCCTTGTCGCCCTGGTGGTCCAGCTCGTCGGGGTGCTCGATCAGGTACTGGATGAGCATGCCGAACTGGGTGCCCCAGTCGCCGATGTGGTGGCGCCGGACCACGGACTCGCCGGTGAACTCCAGGATCTGCACCATCGCGTCACCGATCACGGCGGACCGCAGGTGGCCGACGTGCATCTCCTTGGCCACGTTCGGCTGGGCGTAGTCGATGACGGTGGTGCCCGCGGCGCTGTTGTACGGCACGCCGAGCCGGCCCTCGGCGTCCGCCGCACGCGCGGCGAGCGTCTCGACGATCGACCTGTCCGACAGCGTGATGTTCAGGAAGCCGGGTCCTGAGACCTCGATGTCCTTGATCAGGTCCGTCGCCGGGAGGGCGGCCGTGACCTGGGCGGCCAGCTCGCGCGGGTTGCCCTTCAGCTTCTTGGCGAGCGCCAGGATGCCGTTGGCCTGGAAGTCGGCCCGGTCGCTTCGGCGCAGCAGCGGGTCCGCGGTACCGGCATCCGGCAGGGCTGCCGTCAGGGCGTCCGCCAGCTGCTGCTGGAGCGTGGAAGCGAGGGAATTGACCGAGGCCATCAGCTGGCTGCCGTTTCCGTAGGAGTACAAGGGATGTCCCCAAGTATCCCACGGGGTGTAAAGCCGTTTTCGCGCTGTGGGCGGTACCTGGGAGAATGGCCTCTGCCCCTATGAGTCCTACAAGAGAGAAGGACGTGCCGACCGTGGCTCAGAGTCAGAGCAGCACCGAGACCGACTGGGTCTCCCGCTTCGCGGACGATGTCATCGCCGAATCGGAGCGTCGTGCGCCTGGCAAACCGGTCGTCGTCGCATCCGGTCTCTCCCCGTCGGGCCCGATCCACCTGGGCAACCTGCGCGAGGTCATGACCCCGCACCTGGTCGCCGACGAGATCCGCCGCCGCGGACACACCGTCCGGCACCTGATCTCCTGGGACGACTACGACCGCTACCGCAAGGTGCCGAACGGTGTCCCGGGTGTCGACGAGTCCTGGGCCGAGCACATCGGCAAGCCGCTGACCTCGGTACCCGCCCCGGCCGGCTCCCCGTATGCGAACTGGGCCGAGCACTTCAGGTCCGCCATGACGGCCTCGCTGGACGAGCTGGGCGTCGAGTACGACGGAATCAGCCAGACGGAGCAGTACCTGGCGGGCACGTACCGCGAGCAGGTCCTGCACGCGATGCGGCACCGCGCCGACATCGACGCCGTCCTGGACCGCTACCGGACCAAGAAGGACCCGGCGGCCGGCAAGGGCGGCAAGAAGCCCCAGCAGAAGAAGGCCGACGAGGCCGAGCTGGCGGCCGAGGCGGGCTCCGGTGCGGCGAGCGAGGACGACGGCAGCGGCGGTTCGGCCGGCTACTTCCCGTACAAGCCCTACTGCGGCAACTGCGAGAAGGACCTCACCACGGTCACGTCGTACGACGACGAGAGCACCGAGCTGAACTACACCTGCTCGGCCTGCGGCTTCGCCGAGACGGTCCGGCTGAAGGAGTTCAACCGCGGCAAGCTGGTCTGGAAGGTCGACTGGCCGATGCGCTGGGCGTTCGAGGGCGTGATCTTCGAGCCGAGCGGCGTGGACCACTCCTCGCCCGGTTCCTCGTTCGTCGTCGGCGGGCAGATCGTCCGCGAGATCTTCGACGGGGTGCAGCCGATCGGGCCGATGTACGCCTTCGTCGGCATCTCCGGCATGGCGAAGATGTCCTCCTCCAAGGGCGGCGTGCCGACCCCGGCCGACGCGCTGAAGATCATGGAGGCGCCGCTGCTGCGCTGGCTGTACGCGCGCCGCAGGCCCAACCAGTCCTTCAAGATCGCCTTCGACCAGGAGATCCAGCGGCTCTACGACGAGTGGGACTCGCTGGAGCGGAAGGTCGCCGACGGTTCCGTGCTCCCGGCGGACGCCGCCGCGCACTCCCGCGCGATCGGGACGGCCGCCGGTGAGCTGCCGCGTACGCCCCGTCCGCTGCCGTACCGCACCCTCGCCTCGGTGGCCGACATCACGGCCGGGGCCGAGGACCAGACGCTGCGCATCCTCAGCGAGCTGGACCCGGACAACCCGCTGACCTCGCTGGACGAGGCCAGGCCGCGGCTGGACCGGGCGGAGAGCTGGATCACCACCCAGGTCCCGGCCGAGGCGCGCACCATCGTCCGCGACGAGCCGGACAAGGAGCTGCTCGGTTCGCTGGACGACGAGGGCCGCGCCTCGCTGCGGCTGCTGGTGGAGGGTCTCGACTCCCACTGGTCGCTGGACGGGCTGACCACGCTCGTCTACGGCGTGCCGAAGACGCTGGCCGGCCTGGAGCCCGACGCCAAGCCGACGCCCGAGCTGAAGGTGGCGCAGCGGTCGTTCTTCGCGCTGCTGTACCGGCTGCTCGTCAGCCGGGACACCGGCCCGCGCCTGCCCACGCTGCTGCTCGCGGTCGGGGCGGACCGGGTGCGCAGGCTGCTCGGAGCGTAGGGCGCGGGCAGCCGCTGGCTGCTGTGCGTGCACGAGGAAGGGCCGCCTCCCGCTGGTGCGGGGGGCGGCCCTTCCTCGTGCGTGGTGTGCCTTACGCGATGTGGTCCGCTTCGAGTTCGGCGTGGTAGCGGTTCTTGAAGCCCTGGATCAGCTGGCGGAGCAGGGCGGCGCTGCGCGGGTGCCGCACGTTGTGGCCGTCCGACAGATGTATGTCGAGGACCTCGATGCTCGGGTACGTGCTGTGCTGGGTGACGAACGCGGCGAAGACCTCGTAGGCGATCTCGCTGAACTCCGCGTCCTCCTGCGCCCACTCCTGCGCCCATTCCTCGGCGGCCTCCGCGACGGGCTTCGGCTCCTCCGGGACCTCGTCGGCCTCGGGGGCCGGCCCGGTCCCGGGCGTCGGCAGCGGCTGCTGCTCGCCACGGGGGCCCGGCACCGCGCCGATCGTGCCCACGTTGCCCAACGGGCGGTTGCGGCCAGGCCCGGCCGGGATCATGACGGGCGTGGGCTCCAGGCCTTCCACGTACGTCGGGTTGTACGAACCCTCGTACGCGCCGTCCGGCGCCTGCGCGGCGAACCACGGGCTCTCGTGCGTGGTCTCGTGCGTGGCAGGGAGCTCCTGCTCGCCGGGCCCTTCCCCGGGGGCGGGGGCCTGGGTCTGGGGGTCCACCTGGAAGGTGCTCTGCTGCTGCCCCTGCGACTGGTTGTGCTGCTGGTTCTGCGGGTGCGGCTCGGCGTACTGCTTTTCCAGCTGCGGGCCACCGACCAGCTCGGGCTGCTGCGCCTGCGCCTGGTACCGGTCCGGTTCGACTGCGGCGACTGCGGCGACTGCGGCGGGGGCCGGGGGCAGCAGGACCGGCTCGATGCCTGCGGCGGCGAGTCCGGCGGGGCCGGTCTCGGCGAGCGGGACGCCGTACTTCGCCAGGCGCAGCGGCATGAGGGACTCGACGGGGGCCTTGCGGCGCCAGCTGCGTCCGAAGCGGGCCTGGAGGCGGGCCTGGTAGATCAGCCGGTCCTGTTCGAGCTTGATGACCTGCTCGTACGACCGGAGCTCCCACAGCTTCATCCGCCGCCACAGCCGGAACGTCGGGACGGGGGAGAGCAGCCAGCGGGTGAGGCGGACGCCCTCCATGTGCTTGTCGGCCGTGATGTCGGCGATCCGGCCCACGGCGTGCCGGGCGGCCTCGACGGAGACGACGAACAGCACCGGGATCACGGCGTGCATGCCGACGCCGAGCGGGTCGGGCCAGGCGGCCGCGCCGTTGAACGCGATCGTCGCGGCGGTCAGCATCCAGGCCGTCTGGCGCAGCAGCGGGAACGGGATGCGCAGCCAGGTCAGCAGCAGGTCCAGGGCGAGCAGGACGCAGATGCCCGCGTCGATGCCGATCGGGAAGACCAGCGAGAAGTTCCCGAAGCCCTTCTGCAGGGCGAGCTCGCGAACGGCGGAGTACGAGCCCGCGAAACCGATCGCCGCGATGAGCACCGCACCGGCGACCACGAGCCCGATGAGTATCCGGTGCGTGCGTGTCAGCTGCATCGCGGCCACCCGCGATCCCCTCCCCGTTTCTCCGTCTGGCGACGGGCCGTCCGGAAGGACGATTTCGAGTTCTGGCGGGCACAGCCTGGCACATGCGGGCGCGCGGCGTTGCGCGGGGAGGGGCGAAGCCCGGTTCTCGGGCGAGGACCGGGCTTCGTAAATCCGCTTCGGCGCGGGGGAGTTGGGCCTCCGAATCGCTGGGAGGGCTACTCGGAGGCCTTGCCGGAAGCCTTGTCCGTTGCCTTGCCGGTCGCCTTTTCCGTCGCCTTGCCGGAGGACTTGGAGGCGTCGGGTGACGGGCTCGACTGCTTGCTCTCGTTGGCGGCGGCGACCGCGGCGACGGCATCCTTGGCCGCCATCCTGGCGCCCTTCAGGACGGTGTCGGCGGACGGGGTCTTCGAACCGGCGTAACCCGCGCCGTTGTAGGTGACGGTGACGACGACATTCCCCGTACGGGCGATGATCGTCGCGTACTTGAAGTCCTCACCCGTCTTCTTCAGGTCGTACGTGACCGTGGTCGCCTCGTCGCCGACGCCGCTGAGGGGCGCCGTTTCGAGCTTCTTCGCGCTCTCCGCGGCCTGGGCCTTGGCGGTCTGCTTCTTGAGGTCGTCCCCGGCGCGGTCGGCGCCGCTGCCCAGGGCCTGGTCCGAGGCGAAGCGGGTGAAGCCGACGTCGAGCCAGCGGTACTGGGAGCCCTTGACCCCGTTGTCGTCGAGGCCGTTCCAGGAGCAGCTGCCGCGGGCGGCGGTGTCGCTGGACTTGCCCTCGGTGCCGTTCTTGGTCTTGGCCGCGGGGACCAGCGACTTGACCGTCTTCGAGGCGATCGACTTGCACGGTTCGGGCAGCTCGGCGAACCGCGCCGTCGCGACCTTCGCTTCCGACTTCGTCGCATCCGGTGCGGCGGAGGAGGACGAGGCCTCGTCCTTCTTGCCGTCGGAGTCCGACGAGCAGCCGGCGACGACGAGCATCACCGGAACGGCGGCGCAGGCGAGTATGCGGGTGAGTCGCGGAGCTGATCGGTGCATGGTTCCTTCACTCGGGTGGCGCGGCGGCCGGGCTGCCCGGTGTTCGGTGGGCGCCCGATGTTCGGTGGGCGTAGGACGCCGGCTTGGTTCGGGTGGTCGGCGGACGGTGGTTCCGGAGGGCCACGGTACGACGGACGGCAGCCGGATGCCGCCTCGGCCGGACGGTTCGCGGGCCGCCCGACGGGTGGCCGGGGCTGTCCGGGGGCGGGGTTACTCGCTGAACCTGTCGACCAGTTTCCGGCCCAGTGCCTGGGCCTTCTCCTGCAGTTCCTTGCTGTCGGGGACCTCGGTGGAGAGGGCGGGCTGTGCGGTGTACTCGATGGTCACGATGACGTTCGATGTGCGGAATACCACGCTCACGGTGCGGTGCTGTGCGGTGGAACCTGCCCGGGTGAGCTGATCGTCCAGAAATGCGCTGTCGCCGAGCGTGTCGAGGACGCGGGGCTTGAGGTCCTCGGCGGCGCTGCCGTCCGTGCTGTCCCCGTCGGCCGGCTCCGTGCTCCCGTCCGCACCCTCGTCCGGCTTTCCGCTCGCGCTCCCGGACGGGGTGTCCGAGGCGGTCGGGGTGCTGTCGGGCAGGAGGGAGGACGAGGGCAGATCGGCGGCGGTCTCCTCCTTCGCGTACACCTCGCGGGCGCGGTCGTCGTCGCTCACGGACGGGTCGTACGAGACGACGCGCTCGAAGTCGACGAAGAGGCTGCGGGCACCGTCGGGTGCCTCGGCCTTCCAGCGGCAGCCGGCCCGGCGGTCGGTGTCGTAGGTCACGGCGGGCGAACCGTCGAACACCTTCTCCTGCTGGGCCTCGGGCAGCTCGGCCGAACCGGGCAGGAGGTCCTTCAGCGTGGCCGGCGCGATGGAGCGGCAGGCTTCGGGAAGCGTGGCGTACTTGCCGGGGGGCGCGGCGGAAGTGGCCGTGGCGCCGGGCTTGCTGTCATCGGCGGCATCTCCGGTTCCGGTGCCGCTGCTGCAGCCGGCCGCGAGCGCTGCAATGAGCACGGCGCCGGATGCGTACGCCATTCGTCGCACGGTGCTGAGCTCCCTTCGTGCGAAAAACGGTTGCCGCTCGACGGCGGCGGGTGGACACAATGTGTATCGCACGCGCCGCTGTGAATGCCGGTCGACCGATACTTTTGCCGACCTTGGCACCGGTTTTGCGCTTTCAGGCTTTTCGGGGGAATCGAGGAAAAATGTCGTACGTAGAGGTGTCGGGTGCGAAGGTGCCCATCCGCATGTGGGCCGATCCGGCCTCGGTCGAGGATGTCGCGATGCAGCAGCTGCGCAACGTCGCCACGCTGCCCTGGATCAAGGGTCTGGCCGTCATGCCGGACGTCCACTTCGGCAAGGGCGCCACGGTCGGCTCGGTGATCGCGATGCACGGTGCGGTCTGCCCGGCGGCGGTGGGTGTGGACATCGGCTGCGGGATGTCCGCGGTGAAGACGTCGCTGACCGCCAACGACCTGCCGGGGGACCTGTCCGGGCTCCGGTCGCGGATCGAGCAGGCCATTCCGGTGGGCCGTGGGATGCACGACGACCCGGTGGACCCTGACCGGCTGGACGGTCTCGCGGCGACCCGCTGGGACGACTTCTGGGAGCGGTTCGACGGGGTGGCCGATGCGGTCAAATTCCGTCAGGAACGCGCTACTAAGCAGATGGGGACGCTCGGAGGGGGAAATCACCACATCGAGGTCTCCCTTGACGAAGCCGGTGCGGTGTGGCTCACGCTGCATTCAGGGTCGCGTGCCATCGGTAAGGAACTCGCCGACTTCCATATCGGCGAGGCCCAGAAGCTTGGGCACAACCAGGGCCTGGTCGACCGCGACCTGGCGGTCTTCCTTGCGGACACCCCGCCGATGGCGGCCTACCGCAACGACCTCTTCTGGGCGCAGGAGTACGCGAAGTACAACCGCGCGACCATGATGGCGATCCTCAAGGACGTCGTCCGCAAGGAGTTCAAGAAGGCGAAGGTGACCTTCGCTCAGGAGGTCAGCTGTCACCACAACTATGTCGCGGAGGAGCGTTACGGCGGTATGGACCTGCTCGTCACGCGCAAAGGTGCCATCCGGGCAGGGAGTGGGGAGCTGGGGATCATTCCGGGCTCGATGGGTACGGCCACGTACATTGTGAAGGGCCTCGGAAACGAGGAGGCGTTCAACTCGGCCTCGCACGGTGCCGGCCGCCGGATGAGTCGTAACGCGGCCAAACGGCGGTTCTCCGCACGTGACCTGGCGGACCAGACGCAGGGTGTGGAGTGCCGCAAGGACTCCGGGGTTGTGGATGAAATCCCGGCGGCGTACAAGCCGATCGAGCAGGTCATGGAACAGCAGCGGGACCTGGTGGAAGTCGTCGCCAAGGTGAAGCAGATTGTGTGCGTGAAGGGGTGAAGGCCCCCACGGCGGGAGCGCCGTGGGGCTCAGTTCGTGCGGTGGACCTTGGAGTTGGAGGCCTGAGCGCGGGGGCGGACCACCAGCAGGTCGATGTTCACGTGGCTGGGGCGGGTGACGGCCCAGGTGATCGTGTCGGCCACGTCGTCCGCGCTGAGCGGGGCGTCGACGCCCGCGTAGACCTTGGCGGCCTTCTCTGCGTCGCCGCGGAAGCGGGTGGTGGCGAACTCCTCCGTCTTGACCATGCCGGGGGCGACCTCGATGACCCGGACCGGGGTGCCGACGATCTCCAGGCGGAGGGTCTCGGCCAGGACGTGCTCGCCGTGCTTGGCGGCCACGTACCCGCCGCCGCCCTCGTACGCGGAGAAGCCCGCGGTCGAGGAGAGGATGACGACCGTGCCGTCGCCGCTCGCGGTGAGGGCGGGGAGCAGGGCCTGGGTGACGTTGAGGGTGCCGATGACGTTGGTCTCGTACATCTGGCGCCAGTCGGCAGGGTCGCCGGTGGCGACGGGGTCCGCCCCGAGCGCGCCGCCCGCGTTGTTGACGAGGACGGCCAGGGAGCGGAACACGGTGGCGAACTCGTCGACCGCGGCACGGTCGGTGACGTCCAGGGCGTATGCCGTGGCCTGGTGGCCCGCCGCGGTGATCTCGGCGGCGAGCGCCTCGATGCGGTCCTTGCGGCGGGCTGTCACCACGACGCGGTAGCCGGCGGCCGCCAGCTGCCGGGCGGTCGCGGCACCGATGCCGCTGCTCGCTCCGGTGATGACGGCGATGGGGGATGCGGCCATGGCGGGCTCCTCGGACAGCTGATCGGTACGGGGCCAGGATAGGCAGGGGCGCGGTCAGTGGTTGCGGGGGGCGTACATGATGACGGCCATCCCGGCCAGGCAGATCAGCGCGCCGGTCACGTCCCAGCGGTCGGGCCGGTAGCCGTCGGCGGCCATGCCCCAGACGATCGATCCGGCGACGAAGACACCGCCGTACGCGGCGAGCACGCGTCCGAACTCGCCGTCCGGCTGCAGCGTGGCGACGAAGCCGTACGTGGCCAGCGCGACGACGCCCGCACCGATCCAGGCCCAGCCCCGGTGTTCCCGGACGCCCTGCCAGACGAGCCAGGCGCCACCGATCTCGAAGAGTGCGGCGACGACGAACAGGGCGATGGAGCGGACCACGGACATGTGAGCAGGGTGTCATGTGCGGCGACACGACAGACATGCAGACCAGCGTCCTGCCCGCGGGGCGCGGCAGGCCTCGGCAGCCCCGGACGGACCCCGGCGACACGCCGAAGTGGTCGGAATATATGGATATTTGGTGCAGATCTGTATCTTCAGGGCATGGTAGTGACGGGTAAGACCCTGCTGAGGGTGTCCGCTGCGGCGGCAATGGCGTCGGCTCTGGCGCTCGGTACGGCTGGGACGGCCGCGGCCGTCGGTGCGCCGGTGGAGCGGGCCATCGCGCCGGAGGCGGATGTGTCGCACCACGGTCATGTCTCGCTGTGGGGCTCCGGGCTCGGGGTCTGGGTGGTCAGCCAGAACAGCGGTCCGTCCGACCTCCCGGGGGCGACCGTCCGGCTGCGGGTGTCCGTGCCGCTCGCCGGCCGGCAGGAGCTGCCCGGCCAGTGTCTGCAGGCCGATCGCCGGACCGTGCTGTGCCGGACGGGTCCGCTGCGCGCCGACGGCTCGCAGCCTCGGCAGCTCGCGCTCGAACTCCAGCTTCAGGGCCGGCCGGCCGAGGTGGTCGTCCGGATCGACACCGTGTGGAACGGCGATGTGACGGACCGGAACTCGGCGAACAGCGAGCACGAGGTGCTGGCTCCGGCGACCGGGGACGAGTACGTCTTCTGAGTCGGGGTGGTGGTCGCGGTCGCGGTGGTGGTCGCGCGGTGGTCGGGCCCGTGGCTCATCGGGTCAGTGCGGCCCGCAGGGTCGCCGGGTCGGTCCGGTCGCCCGCCCAGGCGATGTAGCCGTCGGGGCGGACCAGCAGGGCCGTCGTCCGGTCGCCCGTCCAGTGGGTGTGCAGGAGCGGGGCCGATGAGGTGGGTGTGGGCACCCCCGCGGGCGTGACGAGGACGAACGCACCCTTGCCCAGCAGCTGGTGCAGGCGTCCCTCCGCCAGGCCGAGGTCGGGGGCGCGCTTTCCGGTGAGCCGGTGGGAGCCGCGCGGTGCCGGGTAGGCGATCCCGATGCCGGAGAGCATGCCGATGGCCCGGTCCGAGGCCGGGCGGACGAGGGACAGCGCTCGGGTGGCCAGTGTCCTGACCGTCCGCTGGAGCGGGCCGTGGGCCATCGCGAGGCGGACGATCGTGCCGCTGGCCCGGAGCACCTTGGTGCCGACCGGGTGGCGTTCGGCGTGGTAGCTGTCCAGGAGCGCCTCGGGGCCGGCCGAGTGGCCCCGGAGCGCGGCGGCGAGCTTCCAGGAGAGGTTGGCGGCGTCCTGGAGGCCGGTGTTCATCCCCTGGCCGCCCGCGGGCGAGTGGACGTGCGCGGCGTCCCCGGCGAGGAAGACCCGTCCGGTGCGGTACGCGGGCACCTGGCGTTCGTCGCTGTGGAAGCGGGAGATCCAGCGGGCCTCGTGCATCCCGTAGTCGGTGCCGAACGCGCGGCGGACGATCTCGCGCAGTTCGCCGAGCTCGACCGGATCGCTGTCGGCGGCCTGGCGGGTGCGGTCCCACCCCATCACGCGGTACCAGCCGTCGCCGAACGGCGCGATGAAGGCGAAGGCGTCGCCCACTCCGTTGACTGTCAGGAGTTCGGCCGGCTCGTCGCTGAGCCGGACGTCGGCCAGGACGATGGAACGGATGACGGACTCACCGGGGAAGGGGAGCCCGAGGGCCTGGCGCACCGAGCTGCGGACCCCGTCGGTGCCCACGACGTAGCGAGCCGTGACGGCGGTCCGGGTGCCGTCCGCCTGCCGGATTCCGGTGGTGACCGTGTCGGTGCTCGACGTCCGGTCCAGGTCCGTCAGCTCCGCCCCGTACCGCAGGTCCACGCCGGAGGTGCGGGCGCGGCGTTCCAGCAGGCGCTCGACCTCGTACTGCGGAGTGATCAGCAGGAACGGGAACCGGGTGCGGAGCCGGGACAGATCGAGGCCGAGACGGCCGAAGAGGCGGAGCCCGGTGAGGGTGGTGCCTGTCTTGACCAGCTCGTCGGCGAGCCCGCGGGTGTCGAGCAGTTCGAGCGTCCGGGCATGTACGGCGAAGGCGCGGGTGACGTTTCCCGCCTCGTGGCGGCGGCGCTCGACGACGGTGACCGACAGGCCCTGGGCGGCCAGGTCGCCCGCGAGCAGCAGCCCGGTGGGGCCGGCGCCCACGACGAGTACGTCGACGGCGGTGGTGCCCGGGGCGGAGGTGGTGTCGCGGTTCGGGCTGGTGCTGGGGCTTGAGCTGTTGGTCATGGTGGTCTCCCGATGCCGATTACCAACGCTTGTGGGCCAACGCTTGTTGATAAACGTAGAGCAGGGTGACCGGCTCGTCAACGAGTGTTGGCCTACGTTTGTTGGCGCGAAGGGGAGTTGCAGGCGTCCGTCGCCGCGGCCGGGTCATATCTGCTTCGTACACTCTCTGCATGCCGCAGAAGTCCCCGTGCCCCACCCCGCCCGGCCGCACCGCGATGCTCGCCGAGCTCTCCGTCGTGTCGCGCCGCTACATGGCCGCCTACGCCCTGTTCAACCAGGCCGTCGCCGACCGGCTGCGGCTCCACCCCACCGATCTCCAGTGCCTCAACCTCCTCAGCCTGGAGGCGGCTCCGGTCACCACGGGCCGGATCGCGGAGCTGACCGGGCTCACCACGGGGTCGGCGACGCGGCTCGTCGACCGGCTGGAGCGGGCGGGTTACGTCACGCGCGCCCGGGACACGGTGGACCGGCGGCGGGTGCTCGTCGCGACGGTGCCCGAGCGGATGGCGGAGTTCGGTGCGGTCTGGGAGCAGCTGAACGGTGGCTGGGCGGCCATGTTCGACACCTACGACGACGCCGAGGTCGCGCTGCTCATCGCCCATATGCGGCGGACGGTCGAGTTGAGCGCGGTGCAGGTCGCGGGGCTGCGGGAGGGCGAAGTCCGCCGGCCTGGGTGAGGTCGGGGCCGGGGTCGGTTCGGGGGAGTGTCAGGCGTCGCGGAACGCTGCGGCGTGCTCGGCGGCCCAGGCGGCGAACGTGCGCGCCGGGCGGCCGGTGAGCTTCTCGGTGTCGCCGGTGACCTCGGCCGGTGAGCCGTCGGTGGCGGCCCAGTAGTCGAGCAGCCCCTCGGCGATCTCGGCCGGCACGAAGGGGAAGACGGAATCCTTCCAGTCGTCCCGGCTCACGGCGTTGACGGTCACGGGGCTGCCGGAGGCCGCGGCCAGCAGTTCGACCTGCTCGGCGATGGAGAGCGACTCGGGGCCGGTCAGGTGATACCCCGCGCCCTGGAGCCGGGTGTCGGTGAGGACGGCGAGGGCCGCCTCGGCGATGTCCGTCTCGTCGATCGGGCTGGTCCGGCTGCGGGGGTAGGGCAGGTCGACGGAGCGCCCGCCGCGGAAGGCACTCGACCACTGGTAGGCGTTGCCCGCGAAGGCGCCGGGACGCAGAAGTGTCGCGGTGAGGGGAGAGGCGATCAGGGCCGCTTCCACCGCGTGGTGGGAGGCGGCGATCGGGTTGGTGGCGGCATCCGGGGCGAGAACCGAACTGGAGGAGAGCAGCACGATGTGCCCGACCCCGGCGGCCTGCGCGGCGGTGAGGAAGTCGTCGATGTGGGACGGCTCGGCGTAGAGGAAGACGGAGTCGACGCCCTCCAGGGCGGTGGCGAAGGTCGTGGGGTCGCCGAGATCGCAGGCCACGAGCGGGATGCCGGCGGGCAGGGAGAGCTGGGCGGGGTTGCGGGAGGCGGCACGGACGGCGTGGCCACCGCTGTGCAGGAGCGAGGCGAGGGCGGAGCCGACGCGGCCGCGGCATCCGGTGACGAGAGTGAGCATGGCGGTGGGTCTCCTCGGGTTATCCGGTCATGGGCGTGATGGGCGTATGCGTATGTCTCGGCCCCGGCGTGGTCTCTGTGGTCGCACAATATCTGTGGTGCACATAATCTGTGTGACGCAGGTAAATATTCCGGAGGGGGACTCGGTCGTCAAACGCTTTACGTGCCGGGCGCGGCGCGAGCACCTGTCCGGCAGTGGGGCTCGGCAGCGCGATCAGGTAGGGCGATCCGGCACCGCGGCCCGGCACCTCGGCCCGGCAGTGGGACCGGTCAGCGGTCCGCTCGGTATTCCGGCCCGCTCGGTGATCCGGCCCGTGATCCCTCAGCGGTCCGGGTGGAGATCCAGCCGCCAGTCGTTCGTCAGCAGCGGGTGGCCGGGCGGGTACTCGACCTCGCACTCGCCGAGCAGGGTGAATCCCGCCTTGCGGCAGACCCCGTTGGACGCGCCGTTGGCCACGGACGGGTAGGCGTGCAGATAGCGGTGCCTGTTCTCGGCTCGCGCCTGCTCGGCCACCGCCGCGGTCGCGGCCGACGCGATGCCCCGGCCCTGGAACCCCGCGAGAACGGCCCACCCCGTCTCGTACACCTCCTGGCCCTGCCAGGTGCGCTCCCAGAAGCCGATGGTGCCCACGGCCTCGTCCTCGCCGGTCAGCGCGATGCGGAACATCCTGCCGCGCCCCGTACGGTCCGCGCTCAGCGCCACATAGCGGCCATGGCGCCCTATGAGCTGCTCCTCCGACTCGGGGCCGCCGAGGTGGTCCATCAGTTCCGGTGCGTTGGCACGGCGGAGCAGCTCCAGGTCGCTGTCCGACCAGGGCTCGATCCGTACGGATGGTGCTTCGGTGCGCTCCATGTCAGAACTGTAGGACGGGGCACTGACAGTCGGTGGGGGACCAGTGGGGCCAGTTGACGGTCAGCGGGCCTTCAGTGCGGTCGGTGGCACGCCCACCGTCGCGGTGAAGTCCCTGACCAGGTGCGCCTGGTCGCTGTAGCCGAGATCCGCGGCCAGCGCGGCCCAGTCCACGCCCGGGTCCGACTCGGCGCGTTCCAGCGCCTCGTGGATGCGGTAGCGGAGGATGACCCACTTCGGGCCGACCCCTACGTACGTGGCGAACAGCCGCTGGAGCGAGCGTGCCGACACGCCCTCGGCGCGGGCGAGTTCGCCGACTCGGCGGATTCCGCGGTCGGTGCGTACCAGCTCGACCAGGGCCATCGCCCGGTCCGCCGACGGATCCGGCGCGGGGCCGAGTGCCAGCAGATACGCGTCGAGGGCCGCGATCCGCTCGTCCTCCTGGGCGGGGTCCAGGACGGCCGACGGTGGGGCGGGCGGCGCGAACGCCTCGGGCGCCGGGACCCGGCGCCCCGTCCACTGCGACACCGGCCGGTCCGGTGCGAACGGGTGGAAGCCGCCGGGCCGGAACTGCACCCCGCAGACCCGCCCCCGCCCCTCCAGCTTCTGCGTGAAGAGCTCCAGGCCGATGCCCGAGACCTCCGCGAACCCGGCCTCCTCGTTGCCGCAGCCCGCGTACCGCTCGAAGACGAGGTTCACGCTGGGGTGCGGCACCAGGTGGGAGACGTACGGCTGGGGCAGGTCCCAGTCGATCAGCCAGTAGTGCTCCAGGTACGGCCGCAGCGCGGGGGCGGGTTCGCGGCGGCGGAAGCGCACGTGTGTGAACAGCTCGGGTGCGTCGACGATGCCCCGGGTGTCCCGCCGCGGACCGTGAGCGCCTCGCGGATCCTGCGGGCCGTCAGGGCCGTCAGGTCCTTCGGGTCCCTCGGGGCAGCGGGCTTCTTGAGGTCCTTGGGGTCCTTGAGGTCCTTGGGGTCCGGCCATGGCGGTCGATCCTATGACCCGGCCATGACGGTCGGCCCCATGGACCCGCCCGGCGTGGAACGAGGGGACCTAGTTCCGGCGCGCGGGCGTCGACGCCTGTCGGCTGCGGTCCCGGGCGGTGGTGGGCCCGGGTGCGGCGTCGGTGGCCGGAAAGGGCGCCTCCGGCGCACTCGGTCCGTCGTAGAGGGAGCCCAGGGTGACGTACGCGCCGTCCACGATCCGTTCCGCGTCCACCAGCATCGCCTGCTCGGCGAGCCGGGCCGCCTGATGCGTGTACGGGGACGGCGGTGCGGGATGCCGGCGCCGCCACCAGCTCT
The DNA here is from genome assembly GCF_042882365.1 of Streptomyces sp. NPDC058221. Classification (NCBI taxonomy): domain Bacteria; kingdom Bacillati; phylum Actinomycetota; class Actinomycetes; order Kitasatosporales; family Streptomycetaceae; genus Streptomyces; species Streptomyces sp. NPDC058221. The sequence continues at coordinate 15,845 of NZ_JBHVWF010000059.1, forward strand.
CACCCGCGGCGTAGATGCCGGCGGCGAAGACCAGCACGGGGATCGACAGGGCCAGCAGAGTGTCGCCCATGGCAGGCCTCCTTCAGTGTCGGTGCCTCCTGCATCGGCAGGTTCGACAGGTCAACTGAAGATCATTCTTCGGCCAATGAATGGCCGGATATGACTGACCGGCAGGCGATGCGGCCGCCAGGGGGCGTACCGGAGCGACGGGCAGGCCATATTGCACATCAGTTGCATTTGCATGTTCAATGCAGAGAACGATCATCCCTCTCCCTGCCCGTGGAAGGACGTCCGGCGTGCCGACAGACCCGACCCGCAGGGGGTTCCTCCGGATCGCGGGCGGCGTGTCGGCAGGCGCGGCCGGCGGCCTGCTCACGGGCTGCGGCCCCGACGGAGAAGCGGGATCGTCCACCCCTCGCAGGGGAGGCACCGTCCGGGCCGTGTTCCCGGGCGCAGGGGTGAAGGAGACGCTGGATCCGCATACGCAGCGGCAGTTCGTCGACATCGCCCGGCACAAGGCGGTCTTCGACAAGCTCGTGGACCTGGACGCGGCCCTGCGGCCCGTCCCCCGGCTGGCCACTCACTGGCGGTCCAACAGCGACGACACCGTATGGCGCTTCGAGCTCCGTGCGGCGCTCTTCCACGACGGGCACGTCCTCGACGCCGACGACGTCCTGTTCAGCCTCGCCCGTATCCTCGACCCGGCCGCCGAGGGCCGTCGCGCCAAGGAAACGCTGACGCCCGTCATCGACCTGCCCCGCTGTCGCAGGATCGGGCGACGCACCGTCGAGCTGACGCTGAAGGCCCCGCACGCGGAACTGCCCACGCTGCTGGCCATGACCGGGACCGCCGTGGTGCGTGAGGGCTACCGCGACCCCGGCCGTCCGGTGGGCACGGGCCCCTTCCGGTACCGGTCCTTCACGGCCGGAAGGTCCTTCACCGCGCGTCGGTTCGACGATCACTGGGCGGGGCCGCCCCATCCGGACGAGATCCGGCTGCTGTCGGCGGACACCGAGGCGCGGGGCAACGCCGTGCAGGCCGGCGAGGTGCACTACGCCCACGAGATGAGCGCCACCTTCGCGCGGCTGGCCGACGGTAATCCGCGCATCCGGATCGTCGCCGCGCCGCACGCCGGCGCCGAGGGGTTCGCCGTGAAGACGGACCGGCCCCCGTTCGACGATCCGCGCGCCACCCTCGCCCTCAAGCTGCTCGCCGACCGCGAGCGCCTGGTGGAGGTGGTCTCCGGAGGCCGCGCCGCCGTCGGCAACGACATGTTCGGCAAGGGTTTCGAGTACTACCCCACCGCGATCCCGCAGCGCGAACGGGACGTCGAGGAGGCGCGGCGGCTGCTGCGCCGCACCGGAGCGCTGAACCGGAAGGTCTCCTTCTACACCTCCACCGCCGCCGACGGATTCGTCGAGGCCGCCCATCTGTTCGCGGAACAGGCGGGTGAGGCCGGGCTGCGGGTGGAGGTGGTGACCGGCCCGCCGGAGACCTACTTCACCGACCAGCTCACCACCGGCACGCTGGGCAGCCACCGGTGCGGTGCGATGCCCATCCCCACCTACCTCAGCGACCGGATGCTCACCAAGTCCCCCCAGAACGCGACGGCCTGGCGCCACCGCGACTTCGACGCGTCGTTCGCCGGGGCCCGCTCGACCACCGACCACGAGGCGCGGGCCAAGAAGTACGCCGCACTCCAGCGCCGGGTGCACGACCAGGGGGGACTGCTCATGTGGGGGCACTCCGACTGGCTCAACGCCGTCTCGGTGCGGCTGCACGGAGTGGCTCCGGCACCGCCCAACACCGTCGACTGGGCACGGTTCGACACCGTGTGGCTCGGCTGAGGAGGGGCATGCTGCGCTACGTCCTGCGGCGCCTCGCGCTCGCCGCCGTGCAACTCTGCCTGCTGGCCGTCCTGGTGTTCCTGCTGACCTCACTGCTGCCGGGCGACGCCGCCACCGTGTCCTTCAACGAACTCGCCACACCGCAGCAGATCTCCGAGGCCCGGCACGCGATGGGCCTCGACCAGCCGCTCGCCGAGCGGTTCGTCCACTGGGCCGGTGGTCTTCTCACCGGTGATCTCGGCACCTCCCTGGTCGGGCACGGGCCGGTGAGTGCCGTGCTGACCGGATCGCTCGCCGTCACGGCGGTGCTCGCCGTGCTCACCGTCGTCGTTCTCGTCCCGCTGGCCACGGCCCTCGGACTGCTCACGGGGCTGCGCGAGGGCAGCCACCTCGACCGGGCCGTCTCCGCCGTCGTCCTCTTCCTCAACTCCGTACCGGACTTCGTCCTCGCGCTGTTCCTGGTCGCCGTCGTCTCCCTGCGTCTGGGCTGGCTTCCGTCGACGTGGGTCGGGGTGGACGGCGGAGGGTGGTGGGACCGGCCGCAGCTGCTGGTCCTTCCCGTGGCCGTGCTCCTCGCCCGGACCGTCTGCCTGCTCTCCCGGCAGATCAGGGCCGGGACCATCGACGCGGTGCAGGCGGGCTATGTCGCCCAGGCGCGGCGGCTGGGCGTGCGCCGGCGGGCACTCGTACTGCGCCACGTCCTGCCGAACGCGGCGGTCCCGGGTATCCAGGAACTGGCCCGCGCGGGTGACCAGTTGCTCGGCGGAGTGCTCATCGTCGAGGCGGTCTTCGCCGTACCCGGCAGTGCCACCGCGCTCGTGGAGGCCGTCCGGAGCCGGGACGTGCCCACGGTGCAGGCGCTGACCCTGCTGCTCGCGGCCCTGGCCCTGCTGCTCAACGTCGCCGCGGACGTGGCCTGTCAGCGGCTCGCCCCGCGCGCGGAGGTCCTGCGATGACATCGGACGCACCTGTTCCATCGGACGCACCCATCCCATTGGACGCACCCGTCCCATCGGACGCACTCATTTTGGACGTACCCGTCCCATCGGTAGCCGTCCCATCGGACGCACCCGCCCTGCCGCCGGCCGCGAAACGCCCGGTCCGGGCACGGCCCGGTGAGCGGCACATCCGCTCGCGGGCCGTCACCGTCCTCGCCGCCGCGCTGCTGGCACTGCCCGTCGGCGCCGCCGTGGCCGGCCCGTTCCTCGCCGATGCGGTCGCCGGCCCCGACGGGCCGCCCTACGCCCTGGGCGACGGCCACCTCCTGGGCACCGACGGCCTCGGACGTGACGTGCTGGGCCTCCTGCTGCGGGGCGGGCCGAGCACCTTGGGAGTCGCCTGCGGCGCCGTCGCACTCGCCTGCCTCCTGGGAGCCGCCCTGGGGCTGGCAGCGGCCACCACCCCGCGGCGCTGGGTCGACGAGGCCCTGGTCCGCCCGGTGGAACTGATCCTGCCGCTGCCGTCCCTGCTGGTGATCAGCGTGGTCGGGGTGCGGTGGCATGCCACGCCGCTCGCCATCGCGCTCGCGGTCGCGGTGCTCAACGTGCCCGCCGTCACGCGCCTGGTGCGGGCCGCGGCCCTCACGGCGGCCGGCGGCCCGGTGGCGGAGGCGATGCGCGTGCAGGGCGAGTCCCGGCTGCGCGTCACCCTCGGATACGTCGGCCGGTCCGTGCTGCCGGTGATGGCCGCGGACATCGGAACCCGGGTCGCAGGAGCCGTGTTCACCGTCGCGGCCGCCAACTTCCTGGGACTCGGCCTGGAGCCGACCTCGGCCGACTGGGGGGTGACGGTGGCCGCGAACCGGCAGGCCCTTCTCGTCCAGCCGTGGGCCGTCTGCGCACCCGCCGCGATGCTCGTCCTGTTCACCGTCGGCTTCAACCTGCTGGCCGACAGCCTGCTCGGCCGGCGCGGGACGCGGAAGAGGAAGGTGGCCGGGTGAGTTCTCGCGAGAAGGTCGTGGAGGTCCGTGGGCTGCGCGTTTGGATGCCCGGGGCGACCCTGCTGCACGGAGTGGACCTGACCGTCGCGGCCGGCGGGATCACCGCTCTCGTGGGGCCGTCGGGCAGCGGCAAGACCACCACCGCGCTCGCCCTGCTCGGTGAGGCGCCGGCCGGGGCCGGGCTCAGCGGCGCGGTACGGGTGGCGGGCGTCGATGTGGTCGACGGAGACGGCCTCACCCGGCAGGCGGGCACGATCCGGGGAGGCGGCATCGCCTACATGCCGCAACACCCGGGCAGCGCCCTCAACCCGGTGCGCCGGGTCGGCTCGACCCTGCGCGAACTCTCCCGGCTGCACGGCGCCGACCGAGCGGGCAGCAGGGCGAGAGCCGCTTCCGCGCTGCGCGAGGCCCAACTGCCGGACACCGCCGAGGTGCTGCGCCGGCTGCCGCACGAGTTCTCCGGCGGGCAGCGGCAACGCGTCGCGCTGGCCCAGGTCCTTGCCTGCGGACCGCGCGCCCTCGTCCTGGACGAACCCAGCACCGGGCTCGACACGGTGACCCGGCTCGGCCTGGTCCGCGAACTGGCCGCGCTGGCACGGGGCGGACTCGCCATCCTGCTGCTCAGCCACGACCACGACATGGTCCGTGCCCTCGCCGACCGCGTCGTCCTGCTCGACGCCGGCCGCGTCACCGCCACCGGACCGGCCCCACAACTCCTGCCCCCGGCGCCGGCCCCCGCACCCCGCCCTGAGCGGGCAGTCGCCGCACCACGGCCCGCCCCCTCGGCGGACGGCCCGGCCGCCGCCCTGAGCGTGCGGGCACTGACCGCCTGGCTCCGGCCCGGGGAAAGGGACACCGTGCTGCGCGATGTCTCCCTGGACGTTCCCCCCGGCGGCTGCGTCGCGGTCGTCGGCCCGTCCGGCAGCGGCAAGACCACACTGGCGCGGTGCGTGGCCGGCCTCCACGAACGGCACGGCGGCCGACTGCTCCTCGACGGCGTACCGCTGCGCGCGCTGCGCCACCGCGACCGGGAGACGAAGCGCCGGGTCCAGTACGTCTGGCAGGAGAGCCGCAGTTCCTTCGACGACCGCCGGTCCGTGCTCGACCAGATCGCGCGGACCGCGGTGCGCCTGCGCGGCCGCTCCCCCGCGCGCGCGGCGCAGGAGGCCGTCGGCGTACTGGCCCGGCTCGGCGTCGACGAGGCCACCGCGCGCCGGCACCCCGAAGGGCTGTCGGGCGGCGAACTGCAGCGGGCCGCCTTCGCCCGCGCCGCGCTCGCCGAACCGCGCGTCCTGGTCTGCGACGAGATCACCACCGCCCTGGACCCCTCCGCCACCGAGCGCGTCCTCGCCGAAGTGCGCCGCCTGCGCGACGAGCACGGCACCTCCGTACTGTGGATCGGCCACGACCTCGCCCTGACCGGGCGGTTGGCGGACCGTGTCGCCGTACTGGACCAGGGGCGCGTGGTGGAGGAAGGGCCGTGCGGGGCGGTGCTGTCCGCCGCCCGCGCGCCGACGACCCGGCTGCTGCTGCAGGCCCGGACGCTGCCCCGACGCGCCGCACCGCCGGACCGGCAACCACCCGCTGCACCGCCGCAGCGGCACCCGTACCCACCCGCCGAAGAGCACACCGCCGACGGCATGATCCCGCACCACGAAGAGGAGACACACCGGTGACCACCACAACGCGCCCGTCCGACTGGGCCGCATGGCAGGAGAGCTGGGACCGGCAGCAGGCCTGGTACATGCCCGACCGTGAAGAGCGGTTCCGCGTCATGCTGGAGACGACACAGGCCCTGGTCGGGCGTGCGCCCCGGGTCCTGGACCTCGCCTGCGGGACCGGCAGCATCACGGACCGGCTGCTGCGCCGGCTGCCCGACGCGCGGTCCACCTGCCTCGACATCGACCCGGCGCTCCTCACGATCGCCCGCGGTCACTTCCGCGACGAGGAGCGCGTCGGCTTCGTGACGGCCGACCTCACCGATCCGGACTGGACCCGGCACCTGCCGCACCGCTCCTACGACGCCGTCGTGACGGCGACCGCACTGCACTGGCTGGACACCGGGCCCCTGCGCCGCCTCTACGCGGATCTGGCCGGTGTGCTGCGCGAGGGCGGGGTGTTCCTCAACGCGGACCACATGGACGACCCGTCCGCCCCGCGCATCAACGCGGCCGTCCACGCCTTCCACACGGCCCGCAAGGAGCGGGAGCAGGCCGCCGGCGCCGCCGACTGGGCATCCTGGTGGAACAGCGTCGCCGAGGACGAGCACCTGGCCGAACCGGCCCGGCGCCGCTTCGCCCTCCTCGGCGACCCCCGTGAGCCCGCCGCGCCGTTGGCGGAACGCGACCGCCCCACCACCACCCGGTGGCACGAGGACGCCCTGCGCGAGGCGGGGTTCGGCGAGGCCCGCCAGGTCTGGTGCTCCACGAGCGACGCACTCGTGGTGGCGATGCGCTGAGCGCCCGTCACACGGGAACCGGCACGCCCAGGAGCGGCGGTTCAGGACCCGCGGCAGCAGCCTTCGTCGCCCTGACCGGCCCGCCGGGTCGTCGAAGAGTCCGGCGCCGCCGCAGGGCGGGACCGAAGCCGGTGACGGATGCATGCAGGTGAATAATAGTTCCGGGTTGTCACCTAAGGTCCGATACGCATAGATTCCTGCCACGCTGTCCGCTCACTGTGATTTCTCAGCTCGCAGTTGAGCGACAACGTGACACTTCGCCATCGGCTGGGAGGGCCCCGCCCACATGTCCGGAATCCTCGGCCGTCGGATCACCGCGCTGCGCAGAGCCTGGAGGGACGGCACGCTGTGGCCGTGGTCCCTGGCGGGTATCGCGGCGGCCTGCGGATACGCCGTGGCCACCGTCTTCCACCCCGGGTACCTGAGCTCGGACAGCAACACCCAGCTGTGGCAGGCCCTGGGGGACGAGCCGGTGAACGACTGGCATCCACCCGTGATGGCACTCGCGTGGCGGCTCCTCATCCGGATCACGGGGGACTTCTCGGCCATGGCGGCCGTGCAGGCGGCCGTGCTGTGGGCGACGCTGTGGGTCCTCGCCCGGCTGGTGTGGAAGAAGACCGGCAGCCGCGGGCTGTCCCTCGCGGTACTGGCCGTCGGCCTCGCGCCGCACATCATGAACCTCACGGGAGTGGTGTGGAAGGACGTGCACCTCGCGTACGCGCTCCTCGCGGTCTTCGCGATCACGCTCACCGTGCGTGATCTGCCGCGGAGCCGGGTCAGGACCCGCTGGGCCCTGCTGGTGCTCGGCCTGCTGTTCCTCGTGTACGCCGCCCTCGTACGGAAGAACGGTGTTCCCGCAGCGATTCCGGTCTTCGCCCTGCTGGTACTCGCGGCGTGGCCCGCCCCCGGCCGGCGCCGCTGGCTCGCCGCCACCGGTGTCTTCGCCGCGGTCCTGATCGCCGGCAGCGCCGCTGTCTCCGCGGTCACGGCCCCGCTGGCCACCCGTGTGTACGCGGTGATCCCGGTCGACGATCTCGCCCACGTCCTCACCCCGGCCCAGATGCGCACCGCCGCCGAACAGGCCGGCGCGAGCGCGAACCTGCGTGACCGTCTGGTCACCACCGCCGACACCTGCCAGAAGCGGCACATCACGTCCGACGCCTATCTGCAGTGCTTCCCCCAGAGCCGGCCGTTCGACGTGACGTATCTGGACCGGCACGCCGACGTCGTCGTGCGGATGTGGATGCAGCAGATGCCGCGGCACTGGAAGGGCTACGCCGAGTACCGGGGCCGCGTCTTCACCAAGCTGCTCTTCCAGAGCAACCAGGTCTTCTGGAACGGCACCCACGTCAACGCCGGCGCCCGGCTGCACCCCGACGTGCGGAAGGAGCCGCTGAACGACACGCTGAGATCCGCCCTGCGCAACTACGTGACCGGATTCGCCCGCGACCTGCCGATGCTGTTCCAGGGCTGGTTCTGGCTGGCCGTCTCGCTGGTGCTCGTGCTGCGTCGCCGGTGGCCCGGCCCCTATGCCCGTGAAATCCGGCTCATCGGGGCCAGCTCGCTCCTGTACGTCCTCGCCTATCTGCCCACGGCACCGGAGTCCAACTACCGTTACGTGTACTGGCCCGCGCTCTCCGGGACCGTCGCACTCACCCTCGTCGCGACCGCCTTCGCCGCCCGTCGCCGCGCGGCGGGCGGCGCCACCGCCGGTGAGCCGGACACCCGCCCCGCCGTGCTGCCGGCGGGCCGTGCCCACGAAGCCGATCCGGCTGGACCGCGCGAGGACAGCGGCGTCACCGTGTGAACCGACGCGGGCAGGGGCGTACGCGCCGCGAAAGCCCCTTGAGGTGCCGCCGTCCGTCGGAGAAGGTCATGGGCATGGAGTTCTTCTGCTACCACCGCGACCGCCCCGACTCCCTCGCCCTGCGCATGGAACTGCTGGAAGAGCACTGGTCGTACATGGACCAGTACGCCCAGGAGCTGATCGCCCGCGGCCCGGCCCTCGCTGCCGACGGCGAAACGCCCGTCGGCAGCGTGCACGTCGTCGACCTGCCGGATCCCGCCGCCGCCCGTGCGTTCGCCTTCGACGAGCCCTGCTACCAGGCCGGTGCCTACCGGGACGTGCTGCTGCGCCGGTGGCGCAACCTGCTGGGACGCACCATGTGGGAGTTCCCCGGTGGCCCGGCCGGTGACGACCGGTACCTGGTACTCGGCCTCGGCTCGGGGCTCCCCGCCGATCTCGTCCCGCCGCCCGACCGGGACGGACTGATCGCGTTCGGACCGCTGCTGTCCGACGACGGGGACACCTGGCTGGGTACGGCGGTGCTGCTCAGCGCTCCGGATCCGGACACGGCGCGTGCCGTCCTCACCCCGGACAGCTACGCCGAGATCGAGGTGCACCGGTGGGAGTTCGGCGGGCGGCGATGAGGGAACGGGGCAGCGCAGGGCAGCAGCACAGGGCCGGCTGAACGGCTCCCTCCGGCACCGGCACGGAACGGGCCCGGAAGGGCCCGGCGGTGGCCCGGAGGGTCAGGAAGGGGCCCGAAAACCCCACCCGTCTCCCGGGAATCCCTCGGTCAGGGCCACACCAGGCAGTAGGCCTGATGCCCGGCGTCGTGCAGCCGATGGCTGAAGTCCTGCCACTCGTGCAGCAGTTGGTAGACGTTGAACGCGTCACGAGGACCGCCGCGGTCCGGGACCGTGGACCAGATGAAGGCGGCGGCACCCACCGACTCCTCGCCGACGCCGCGCAGCGGGTCGACGACGGTCATCGGGAGCTTGACCACCGCGTAGTCGGGGTGCAGGACGACCAGCTCCAGCGGCGGGACCTTGTGCAGGGGTATGCCCTGTATGCCGGTGAGCACCATCGCGGCCACCGTCTCCGGCTTGATCTTGGTGAACATGCCGCCCATGCCCAGCTCGTCACCGCCGAGCTCCTCCGGGCGCATGGAAACGGGCACGCGTGCGGCAGTGGCGCCGTCAGGTGCCCCGAAGTACTTGTAGGTCACCCCCACCCGGCCACCACTCCTGCTTTCGGCTCCGCCGCCCACCTGCGCACCACCGGCCTGTATGCCCTGCCTGCGCTCAGCCTCGCGCCGGTGCCGCCCTCGCCGGGCAGGCTCGGGCCCCAGGTCGTCGGTCCCTTCGCCCACTCCGCCACCGCGATGCATATCTCATCCACCCGACTACTAACTAGGAGACACAGCCCCCGCCGCGCAACCCGATCATCGTGTCAGTGACCTCCCCCACGGGCGTGCGGTGAAACACCTGTCCGCAAGACTGTCCGTGGCTCTGACACCATGGCATGTGTGAGCTTTCCCTATGACGCCCCAGTTTCGCAGACGCTTTTCGACCGCGCGTCCCTCGTGACGCCCGGCGGCGTGAACTCTCCGGTACGTGCCTTCCGGGCCGTGGGCGGTACGCCCCGCTTCATGGTGTCCGGTGCCGGTCCGTACCTCACCGATGCCGACGGCCGTGAGTACGTCGACCTCGTGTGCTCGTGGGGGCCGATGATTCTCGGCCACTCCCACCCCGAGGTCATCGCCGCAGTTCAGGAGGCTGTCGCTCGCGGCACCTCATTCGGTACGCCCGGTGAGGGCGAGGTCGCGCTCGCCGAGGAGATCGTCGCCCGCGTCGATCCCGTGGAGCAGGTGCGACTCGTGTCGTCCGGCACCGAGGCGACGATGTCCGCGATCCGCCTCGCCCGCGGATTCACCGGCCGGGCGAAGATCGTGAAGTTCGCCGGGTGTTACCACGGTCACGTCGACGCGCTGCTCGCCGCCGCCGGGTCCGGGGTGGCCACCTTCGGACTGCCGGACACGCCGGGAGTCACCGGCGCACAGGCCGGCGACACGATCGTGGTGCCGTACAACGACCTGGAGGCCGTGCGGGCCGCGTTCGCCGCGCAGCCCGGCGAGATCGCCTGTGTGATCACCGAGGCGTCGCCGGGCAACATGGGCGTGGTGCCGCCGCTGGACGGTTTCAACGCCGGGCTCAAGGAGCTCTGCGCCGCCAACGGAGCGCTGTACATCTCCGACGAGGTCATGACCGGTTTCCGTACGTCGAAGGCCGGCTGGTTCGGTATCGACGGGGTGCGGCCCGACCTGATGACCTTCGGCAAGGTGATGGGCGGCGGCTTCCCGGCCGCGGCCTTCGGCGGACGCGCCGACGTCATGGCGCACCTGGCCCCGGCCGGCCCGGTCTACCAGGCGGGCACCCTCTCCGGGAACCCGGTCGCGACCGCCGCAGGGCTTGCCCAGCTGCGCCTGCTGGACGACGCCGCGTACGCGAAGGTCGACGCGGTCTCCGCGGAGATCCGGGGGCTGGTGACCGAGGCTCTGGCCAAGGAGGGCGTCGCGCACACCGTGCAGGCGGCGAGCAACATGTTCTCCGTCTTCTTCACGGACCGGCCCGTCCGGAACTACGAGGACGCCAAGCAGCAGGAAGCTTTCCGCTTCACCCCGTTCTTCCACTCGATGCTGGCGCAGGGCGTCTATCTGCCGCCGTCGGCGTTCGAGTCGTGGTTCGTCTCGACGGCCCACGACACCCGGGCCGTCGAGCGGATCGCCGCCGCGCTGCCCGCCGCCGCCCGCGCCGCATCGGAGGCCACCGCATGAGCGAGTCCAGCAGCAACAGCACGGACCGCAAGGACATCACCGTCGTCCACCTGATGCGCCACGGAGAGGTGCACAACCCGGAGGGCGTGCTCTACGGGCGCCGTCCCGGCTACCACCTCTCCGAGCTCGGCCGGCAGATGGCCGACCGGGTCGCCGAGCACCTGGAGAAGCGCGACATCACGCACGTCGTCGCCTCCCCGCTGGAGCGCGCCCAGGAGACGGCCACGCCGGTCGCCAAGGCGCACGGTCTGGACCTCGCCACCGACGAGCGGCTCATCGAGGCGGCCAACGTCTTCGAGGGCAAGACCTTCGGTGTCGGCGACGGGGCGCTGCGCAAGCCGGACAACTGGAAGCACCTGACGAACCCGTTCAAGCCGTCCTGGGGCGAGCCGTACATCGAGCAGGTCGTACGGATGATGGGCGCCCTGGACGCGGCGCGTGACGCGGCCCGCGGGCACGAGGCGGTGTGCGTCAGCCATCAGCTGCCGATCTGGATCGTGCGGAGCTTCGTGGAGCGGCGGCGGCTGTGGCACGACCCGCGCAAGCGGCAGTGCACGCTCGCCTCGCTGACCAGCTTCACGTACCGGGGCGACAAGATCGTGTCGGTCGGGTACTCGGAGCCGGCGCGGGATCTGGTGCCGGCGCATCTGCTGGCCGGTGCGAAGCCGGTGAAGGGGGCGTCCAAGGGGGTCGGCGCGTAGCCGGACCCCGGTCCGGGGGTCTTGGGTCCGGGTCCGTTCCCGTTGCGGTCGGGGGCGGGCCCGGGTTCGTTCGGGTGACCGTTTTATCCCCAATCGCCGGACGGGCTTGAGCGTGCCGGACGGGCTTGAGCGTGCCGGACGGACTTGAGCGTGCCGGACGGACTTGAGCGAACAAGTTGATCGGACTTACGTTCGGTCAAGGCTGGGGTCTGGTTCTGCAAAGAATTGTGTGCTATTTCGGGGAACCCCCGTGTTGCTTCGCCCATCTAAGCCTTTGGCAGTTTGTATGGACTTAGGGCAAAACGACCGTAGATGGGAACCGCATGCGTGACATCAGCCGAAGGGGTTTGCTCGGAGCCGGACTAGGGGCCGCGGCCGCCATCGGGGTGGCGGGCTGCAGTTCCGACTCCTCCGACACCGGCAGGGCGGGGCCGGCCAAGGGGGAGAAGGGTGCCGACGGGGCAGCCAAGGGGACCGGGTCCGCGAAGAAGGACGTCAGGGCCATCGGGGACGGTTCCACCGCCGACACCGGAAAGCAGCCGCACCAGCCGGCCGCACCGGTCCCGCTCGAACCGGGGCAGGAGCCGCCGCAGTTCGTGATCTTTTCCTGGGACGGGGCCGGCGAAGTCGGCAACGGGCTGTTCCCGCGTTTTCTGGAACTCGCCAAGGAACACGACGCGGCGATGACCTTCTTCCTCTCCGGGCTCTATCTGCTGCCCGAATCGAAGAAGACCCTCTACCGCCCGCCCAACAACCCCGTAGGCGCATCCGACATCGGTTATCTCACCGACGGTCACATCAAGGAGACGCTGAAGAACGTACGCCAGGCCTGGTACGACGGCCACGAGATCGGCACCCACTTCAACGGGCATTTCTGCAGCGGTTCCGGAACCGTCGAGAAGTGGACGCCCTCCCAGTGGCAGAGCGAAATCGATCAGTCGGTCTCCTTCGTCACCGAATGGCGCACCAACACCGGCTGGACGGACCAGGATCCGCTGCCTTTCGACTACCGCAAGGAACTCGTCGGCGGCCGCGCTCCCTGTCTGCTCGGACAGGACAATCTGCTTCCCACGGCGAAGAAGCTCGGCTGGCGCTACGACGCCAGCTCGCCCGGCGGCACACAGGTGTGGCCCTCCAAGCGCATGGACGTCTGGGACCTGCCGCTCCAGGGCATCCCGTTCCCCGGCCACACCTTCGAGGTCCTCTCGATGGACTACAACATCCTGGCCAACCAGTCGAAGAATTCGACCAAGGGAATGCCGTCCCGGTATCCCGGCTGGCGCGAACAGGCCACCCAGTCCTACATCAACGGTTTCAAGCGGGCCTACGAGACGAACCGCGCCCCCTTCTACATCGGAAACCATTTCGAGGAGTGGAACGGCGGCATCTACATGGATGCGGTCGAGGATGCGCTCAAGCACATCGCGGGGAAGAAGGACGTGCGCCTCGTATCCTTCCGCCAGTTCGTCGACTGGCTCGACGTCCAGGACCCGGCCGTGCTTGCGAAGCTCCGCACGCTGGAGGTCGGCCAGGCCCCCGCAGGCGGCTGGAACGCCTTCTTTAAACAAGCCTGACAACGGGCTTTACGGGCACCGAGGGGGGTGCCCAAGATCCCCGAAACCGCCATGCGAAACTTTTCACATGAGCCATGGCCGCGCATCCCGACGCCGCTTCACCCTGCTCGCCGCCCCCGCGGCAGCCGTCGCGCTCGCAGCAACGCTGAGCGCGTGCGGAACGGGCGGCAAGTCCGGCGGCGTCGGCGACACGCACCTCGTCACGGGCTCCGACGGGATCTCCACCGTGGACAAGGGTGACCGCGCCACCGCTCCGAAGCTCGACGGGCAGAGCGTGGACGGCAAACACCTCGACCTGGCCGACTACAAGGGCAAAGTCGTCGTGCTGAACGCGTGGGGCTCCTGGTGCGGGCCCTGCCGGCTGGAGGCCAAGCACTTCACCAAGGTCGCCAAGGCCACCGCGGACCAGGGCGTCCAGTTCCTCGGCATCAACACCGGCGACGCGCGACGCGGGTCGGCCGCCGGCTTCGAGAAGGACCTCGGGATCGAGTACCCGAGCTTCTACGACCCCACCGGGAAGCTGCTGCTGCGCTTCCCCAAGGGCATGCTCAAAGTGCAGACCATTCCGTCGACCGTCGTCATCGACCGGGACGGGAAGATCGCCGCCCGCTCCCTCATGGCGCTCGACGACACCAAGCTGCACCGGATGATCGACCCGCTGATCACGGAGAAGTGATCAGGTGATCACCCTCGCCGAAACCAACGAGACCGTCCTGAGCGGGGCCCTGCTGGCCGCCCTGCCCCTCGCGGTCCTCGGAGGGCTCGTCTCGTTCTTCTCACCCTGCGTCCTGCCGCTCGTCCCCGGCTACCTCAGCTACGTCACCGGGGTCAGCGGCGCGGACCTGGCGGACGCGCGACGCGGCCGGATGGTCGCGGGCGCCTCGCTCTTCGTCGTCGGCTTCACCGCCGTGTTCGTCTCCGGCGGCGCGCTCTTCGGCTACTTCGGCCAGACCCTCCAGGAGAACAGCGGGATCCTCACCAAGGTCCTCGGCGTGCTGATGATCCTGATGGGGGTCTTCTTCATGGGCCTGATGCCCTGGATGACCCAGCGCGAGTTCCGTATCCACAAGAAGCCGGTGTCCGGCCTGGTGGGCGCCCCGCTGCTCGGCGCCCTCTTCGGCATCGGCTGGACACCCTGCCTCGGTCCGACGCTCAGCTCGGTGAGCATCCTCGCGATGGACCAGGGCACCGCCGGACGCGGGGCGATACTGACCATCGCCTACTGCCTCGGCCTCGGCGTGCCCTTCGTGCTCGCCGCCGTCGCCTTCCGCAAGGCACTCGGCGCCTTCAGCTGGGTCAAGCGCCACTACGCATGGGTCATGCGCATCGGCGGCGGCATGATGATCGTGACCGGGCTGCTCCTGCTGACCGGCGCGTGGGGCAGCATGATGCAGGAATTGCAGGGCTGGTCCAACGGCTTCACGGTGGGGATCTGAGTTCCAATGAGCAACACCAAGTCCAACCCCTCCCAGGAGCGCGAGCGCCCCGACGAGCGGGAGGTACGCGCCGAGCGGGACCGGGAGACCGCCCGTGAACTCGGCGCGGCCGGCTCACAGCTCTCCACCGCCCCGCGCGAGGAGAGCCTGGCGAATCTGCCGGCCATGGGCGTCGTCGGCTGGGCGCGCTGGTTCTGGCGCCAGCTCACCTCCATGCGGGTCGCGCTGATTCTGCTCTTCCTGCTGTCACTCGGCGCCATCCCCGGCTCGCTGATCCCGCAGAACAGCGTCGACGAACTCAAGGTGGAGACCTTCAAGAAGGCCCACACCGCCGTCACGCCGATCTACGAGAAGCTCCAGTTCTTCGACGTCTACAGCTCGGTGTGGTTCTCCGCGATCTACATCCTGCTGTTCGTCTCGCTCGTCGGCTGCATCGTGCCGCGCACCGGCACGTTCATCGGCCAGCTGCGCAGCCGCCCGCCCGGCGCCCCCAAGCGGCTGACCCGGCTGCCCGCGTACACCACCTGGCGCACCGAGGCCGAGCCCGAGCAGGTCCGCGAGGCCGCGCTCGCCATGATGCGCAAGCGCCGCTACCGCGCCCACACCGACGGGGACGCGGTCGCCGCCGAGAAGGGCTATCTGCGCGAGGCCGGGAACCTGATGTTCCACATCGCGCTCATCGTGATGCTGGTGGCCTTCGCCACGGGACAGCTCTTCAAGTCCGAGGGCGGCAAGCTGATCGTCGAGGGCGGCGGCTTCTCCAACACGATCACCCAGTACGACGACTTCAAGTCCGGGTCGCTCTTCGACAAGGACTCGCTCGCCCCCTTCAGCTTCACCCTCGACAACTTCGTCGGCACGTACGAGCGCAGCGGACCGCAGATCGGCACGCCCCGCACCTACGAGGCGCACGTGACGTACTCCGAGGGCGCCTACGGCAAGTCGAAGAAGTCCGTCATCAAGGTCAACGACCCGCTGGTCGTCGACGGCACCAAGGTCTACCTCAACGCCCACGGCTACGCGCCCGTCGTCTCCGTCAAGGACGGCCGGGGCAAGGAGGTCTACCGCAACGCGGTGCCGCTGCTGCCCCTCGACAACAACGTCACCTCCAGCGGTGCGATCAAGGTGATGGACGGCTACCGCGACAAGAACGGCAAGAAGGACCAGCTGGGCTTCCAGGCCTTCTTCGTGCCGACCTTCGCCGGCAGCGGCAAGGGCACGATGTTCTCCCAGTTCCCGGCCGCCGACATGCCGGTCCTGGCGCTCAACGGCTACCACGGCTCGCTCGGCGTCGACTCCGGACTCCCGCAGAACGTGTACCAGCTGGACAAGACCAAGATGAAGGAGTTCAAGGACTCCAAGGGCAAGCAGCTCAAGCAGCGGCTGCTCGTCGGCGAGACGATGAAGCTGCCCGGCGGTGCCGGCTCGATCACCTTCGAGGGCATCGACGAGTGGGCCAGCTTCCAGATCTCGGAGCAGCCCGCCAGCGGCTGGGCGCTCACCGGTGCCATCGGCGCCATCGCCGGTCTCGCCGGCTCCCTGTTCATCCAGCGGCGCCGGGTCTGGGTCCGGGCCGTACGTGGCAGCGACGGCGTCACCGTCGTCGAAATGGCAGGACTCGGCCGCAGCGAGTCCGCGAAGCTTCCCGAGGAGCTGGCCGATCTCGCGGTCACGCTCAACGCCGTGGCGCCCATGGCGCCCGACCCGGACAACGACCCCGACACCGATCAGGACCCCGACGCCGTCGACGCGTCCTCCGCAGAACCCTCCGAAGGGGCTGAGAAGTGAATCTCGCCGCCGCAACCAACGAGAATCTGGCACACACCAGCAATGTGCTGATCTATTCGTCGATGGCCGTCTACACACTGGCCTTCTTCGCGCACATCGCGGAGTGGGTGTTCGGCAGCCGCAGCAAGGTCGGCCGCACCGCCGCGGCGCTGACCACCGAGGAAGCCGCCACCGCCGGCACGGTGAAGGTCCAGGTCGCGCAGAAGGGCGGGACCACCGCCGTACTGGAGCGGCCGAAGATCGTCACCCGCTCCGCGGCCGGCACCCGCGACGTCCCGGACGGACCCGGCGCCGCCGGCGGCACCTTCAAGGGCGACCTCTACGGGCGGATCGCGGTCTCCATGACCGTCCTCGCCTTCCTCGTCCAGGCCGGCGGGGTCGTCGCCCGGGCGATGTCCGTGCAGCGTGCCCCCTGGGGCAACATGTACGAGTTCTCCATCACCTTCTCCGTGGTGGCGGTCGGCGCGTACC
The DNA here is from genome assembly GCF_042882365.1 of Streptomyces sp. NPDC058221. NCBI lineage: Bacteria > Bacillati > Actinomycetota > Actinomycetes > Kitasatosporales > Streptomycetaceae > Streptomyces > Streptomyces sp. NPDC058221. The sequence continues at coordinate 32,678 of NZ_JBHVWF010000059.1, forward strand.
TGATCCTGCTCGCGCTGAAGAAGAACGTCCGCTGGATGGGCCTGATCCTGGTCACCGTCGTCCTGCTGGACCTCGGCATCGCGACCACCGTGCTGTACACCTCCAGCGACCAGCTGGTGCCCGCACTGCACTCGTACTGGCTCTGGATCCACGTCTCCACCGCGATCATCTGCGGCGCCGTGTTCTTCATCGGTGGCGCCGGCACCCTGATGTACCTCTTCCGCGACAGCTACGAGAGCAAGATCGCCAACGGAAGGCAGCCCGGCGCGTTCGCCGAGTCCGTGCTCTCCCGGCTGCCCTCCGCGTCGAGCCTCGACAAGTTCTCGTACCGGATCAACGCCGCCGTCTTCCCGCTGTGGACGTTCACGATCATCGCGGGCGCGATCTGGGCGGGCGACGCCTGGGGCCGCTACTGGGGCTGGGACCCCAAGGAGGTCTGGTCCTTCATCACCTGGGTCGCGTACGCCTGCTACCTGCACGCCCGCGCCACCGCCGGCTGGAAGGGCCGCAAGGCCGCCTACCTGGCGCTGATCGCCTTCGGCTGCTGGATCTTCAACTACTACGGCGTGAACATCTTCGTCACCGGCAAGCACTCCTACGCCGGCGTCTGAGATCCCACGGCACGGGTGCGGATCGCGCCCCGCCGGGTCACGCTGGAACCATGACCGATGCGACGCCCGTGATCGAGCCCGGTACCAGCGAGACCCACGGTGACCTGCAGACTCTGCGGTTCACCCTCCGGCTGCCCCACCCCGTCCCGCGGGTGTGGGCAGCCGTTGCCAGTTCCGATGGGCTGCCGCAGTGGCTGGCCGCAGCCGACCCCTTCGAACCGCACATGGGCGGGGCCATCACGCTGACCTGGCTGAACACCGCACCGGTCGGGCAGGCCACGACCGCCTCCGGCACCGTCACCGCATGGGACGTCGAGCGGATCGCCGAGTACACCGTGGACGGTCTGCACGGCCGGATGCGCTTCCACCTGGAACCCCCGCGCGGCGACCATGTGCTGCTGCGGTTCACCAACGAGTTCCGCGGCGACGACACCCTGCGGCTGGACTGCCTCGCCGGATGGCACGACCACTTCGGCTACCTCGTGGACGCCCTGCTGGGCTACCCCGCCGACTGGTCGAAGTGGACGCCGGTGCGCTGGGCGGGACTGCGCGAGGAGTACGCGGCCGGGCTGTGAGCGGGTGCGGCATCCCGGCCGGCCGTGCTCAGGAGGGCATCGGAGTGTCCAGGACCGCCTTGCGGTGGCTGAACGTCTCCAGCGAGTACCGGCCGTGGTAGTTGCCCATGCCGCTCTCACCGACCCCGCCGAACGGCAGGTCCGACACGGTCAGATGGGCCAGCGGCAGCCCGATCCCGACGGCCCCCGACGACGTCTCGGCGACCAGCCGTTCGCGTACGGAGTCCGAATCGGTGAACGCGTACAGCGCGAGCGGCTTGTCGCGGTCGTTGATGAACGCGATCGCCCCGTCGAGACCGTCGACCGTGACGATCGGCAGCACCGGGCCGAAGATCTCCTCCCGCATCACGGGCGCGTCCGGTGCCACGTCGGCCAGCACGGTCGGGGCGATGTACTTGCTGTCCCGGTCGTGCGTCCCGCCGGTCACCGTGCGGCCGGAGCCGAGCAGGCCCGTCAGCCGGTCGAAGTGGCGCCGGTTGACGATCCGGCCGTACTCCGGGTGCGTCGAGGCGTCCGCCCCGTAGAGGCCCTCGACTGCGGTGGCCAGCGCGTCCGCGAGGGCGGCGGCGGTCTCCGGGTCGGTCAGCACGTAGTCGGGGGCGACACACGTCTGGCCCGCGTTGAGGAACTTCCCGGCCGCGAGCCGGCCCGCGACCTTGGGCAGGTCCGTGCCACGGTCCACGAACACCGGCGACTTGCCGCCCAGTTCGAGCGTCACCGGCGTGAGGTTCTTCGCCGCGGCGGCCATCACGATCCGGCCGACCGTGCCGTTGCCGGTGTAGAAGATGTGGTCGAAGTGCTCGGAGAGCAGCGCGGTCGTCTCCGGGATCGCCCCCTCGACGACGGCGACCGCGTCCCGGTCCAGATAGCGCGGCAGCAGCCGGGCCACGGCGGCGGAGGTCGCGGGCGCCAGCTCGCTCGGCTTGGCCACCACGGCGTTGCCCGCGGCCAGCGCACCGGCGAGCGGGGCGAGCAGCAGCTGCAGCGGGTAGTTCCAGGGCGCGATGACCAGGACGACGCCGAGCGGGTCCTGCACGGTGTGCGCCTTCGCCCCGCCCAGCGAGGCCGGTACGGGGGCGGGCTCGGGCCGCAGCCAGTCGGCCAGGCGCTCCAGCGTGTGGTCGATCTCCCGGATCGTGAAGTCGATCTCGGTGCGGTACGCCTCCTTGCGGCTCTTGCCGAGGTCGGCACGGAGGGCGTCCGCGAGCTCGTCGCCGCGTTCGGTGAGCAGCGCCCGCAGCCGGCGGAGCTGGTCCGTGCGCCAGTCGAGGCTCTTGGTGCGGCCGGTGCGGAAGGTGGTGCGCAGGCGGTCGACGGTCTCGGCCGGGGACTCGACGGGGGCCGGCGCGGCGACGATCTCGCGAGCCAGCTGCTCGGAGGAGGCCGGGTTCTGGCCCGTGTGCAGGGTGCGGTCGGTGACGGTGTGCGGGGTGAAGGGGGCAGCGGCGGTGTAGTCGGCGCCCAGCTCGGTGAGCCGGTCCTCCAGCAGCCAGGGCGCCTTGTCGGCGAGCCCGCCGATGGTCTCCTCGGCGTTGCTGAACCCGGTCATGCGGTAGCCGGCGAACGGCCAGCCGCCGTCCTCGCGGCGGGCGGCGAGCAGCGCGGCGGGCGCGTGGCACAGGACGCCGAGCCGGGTGCCGGAGTCGAGCGCGGTGGTCAGCAGCCGCCCGGAGAGCTCGCTCACGGCCAGGTCCTCCATGGGCCCGTGGCCGCCGGGGTAGAACATGGCGTCGTAGCGGTCCGGGTGGATGTCCTCCAGCCGGGCCGGTGCGGCGAGCTCGGGGCGGATCGAGTCGAGGTACGCGGCGACCGCGTCGGCCCGTTCCTGCCCGCCGTTGGCGGCGGCCGTCAGGCTTCCCGCGTCGACGGTGGGGGTGACGCCTCCGGGCGTGGCGAGCGTGACGGCGTATCCGGCCCCGGTGAAGACCCGGTGCGGCGCGGCCAGCTCCTCGGCCCAGAACCCGGTGGGGTGGGTGGTGCCGTCGTTGAGCGTCCAGTGGTCGGCGCCGGTGAGAACGAACAGTACGGAGGGCATGGGGGGTACTCCCTGCGGGCGGGCGAAATGCGGGCCTGGTCGAATGCGTGCGAGGGAAACGCGGCGCCTCCGGCACAGAACTTGATATGCTCAAGCAATTCAGTCCATGTAACTGCCAACAGTTGAGCATGTCAAATAAAAGTCGGCGGACGCCGATCGAAGAATGGCCGACCATGACCACCGAACCGACGCCCCGCGCCGTCACTGCTCCGGACGATCGAGCCGCCCCGGCCCCGGACGACCTCCTGGAGCCGCTGGCCGTCGTCGTCCGCGGCCACCACGACGACCTCACCGCCGTCGCCGCCCGCCACGGCCTGTCCACCTCCCAGGCACGCGCGCTGATCGCACTCAACGAGCCCATGCCGATGAGCGCACTCGCCGCCCATCTGGTCTGCGACGCGTCGAACGCCACCGGCCTCATCAGCCGCATGGAGACCCGCGGCCTGGTCGGCAGGGCCCCCGCCCCCGGCGACCGCCGCTCCAAGGTCGCGAGCCGCACCCCCGAGGGCACCGCACTCGCCCACACGATCCGCGCCGAGATGCGCGCCGTGCACGGCGCACTCGAAGCGCTCACACCCGAGGAGCGCTCGGCACTGCTGCCCCTGCTCAACCGGCTGGGGCAGCTCCTGTACGCGTGATCCGCCCCCGCGCTTCAACCCGCGCTACGAAGCGGGCGGCGCCTCCGGCCCGCTCTCGCGCCGCTTCAGCTCGTCCTCCCGGCGGCGCAGGTCCGCCTCCCAGTCCTCAAGGTGCGACTCGTCCTTCTTCGCCTCGTCGTTCTTCTTCTCGTCCTTCTTCTCGTCCTTGAGCGAGTTGAGGAAGTCGGGGTTGTCGTCCGGCGCCACCCACCGGCCGCGCCGGCCGGAGGGGCCCCCGGCGGACGCCGCGCGCACCTTGCCCGCGGCCAGCCACACGATCGGGCCGACGACCCAGAACAGCAGGATGATGAAGACCCAGCCGACCTTCGGCAGGTGCTTGACCTCGGCCTCCGGGGTGTTCAGGCAGTCGATGAACGCGTAGATCGTCAGCGCCAGCGGCAGGAGATAGATCAGGGCCCGGAGCATGGTGGAAAAGTCCCCCAGAGGAGAGTTGGCGGGGCAATGTCCCGCCCCGGTGACGGGCCCAGGGTAACCGGTGGCCGATACTGGGAGGCATGGCTTACGACGATCTTCGATCCCTCCTCCGGGCTCTGGAGCGCGAGGGCGAGCTCAAGCGCATCAAGGCCGAGGTCGACCCCTACCTGGAGGTCGGTGAGATCGTCGACCGGGTGAACAAGGCCGGCGGGCCCGCGCTGCTCTTCGAGAACGTCAAGGGCTCCTCGATGCCCCTGGCCATGAACGTGTTCGGCACCGACAAGCGGCTCCTCAAGGCGCTCGGGCTGAAGTCGTACGCGGACATCAGCGACAAGATCGGCGGCCTGCTCAAGCCGGAGCTGCCGCACGGCTTCGTCGGGGTCCGGGAGGCCTTCGGGAAGCTCGGGACGATGGTCCACGTGCCGCCGAAGAAGGTGAAGGCGGAGAACGCCCCGGTGCAGGAGGTCGTCCTCACCGGCGACGACGTGGATCTGGACCAGCTGCCCGCGCTGTTCACCTGGCCCAAGGACGGCGGCTCGTTCTTCAACCTCGGGCTCACGCACACCAAGCACCCCGAGACCGGCGTCCGGAACCTGGGGCTCTACCGGCTCCAGCGCCACGACCGCCGCACCATCGGGATGCACTGGCAGATCCACAAGGACAGCCGCAACCACTACCAGGTGGCGGCCAGGCGCGGTGAGCGGCTGCCGGTCGCCATCGCGTTCGGGGCGCCGCCCGCGGTGACGTACGCCTCCACCGCACCGCTGCCCGGGGACATCGACGAGTACCTCTTCGCCGGGTTCATCCAGGGCAAGCGCATCGAGATGGTCGACTGCAAGACCGTCCCGCTCCAGGTCCCGGCCAACGCCGAGGTCGTCATCGAAGGATGGCTGGAGCCCGGCGAGACGCTGCCCGAGGGGCCGTTCGGCGATCACACCGGCTTCTACACGCCGCAGGAGCAGTTCCCCGCGCTGACCATCGACTGCGTGACGATGCGCAGGCGCCCGCTGCTCCAGTCGATCGTGGTGGGCCGGCCGCCGACTGAGGACGGGCCGCTGGGGCGGGCCACCGAGCGGTTCTTCCTGCCCCTGCTCAAGATCATCGTGCCGGACATCGTGGACTACCACCTGCCCGAGTCCGGTGGCTTCCACAACTGTGCGATCGTCTCGATCGACAAGAAGTACCCCAAGCACGCCCAGAAGGTGATGAGTGCCATCTGGGGCGCGCACATGATGTCGCTGACCAAGCTGATCGTCGTCGTGGACTCCGACTGCGACGTCCACGATCTGCACGAGGTGTCCTGGCGCGCGCTCGGGAACACCGACTACGCGCGGGATCTCACCGTCGCCGAGGGGCCCGTCGACCATCTCGACCACGCCTCCTACCAGCAGTTCTGGGGCGGCAAGGCGGGTATCGACGCGACGAAGAAGTGGCCCGAGGAGGGTTACACCCGGGACGGGGGCTGGCCTGACATGGTCGAGTCCGACCCGGACACGGCGGCGAAGGTCGACCGCCGGTGGAAGGAATACGGACTGTGAGCGCCGCCGAAGCGACTCTGGGCTCCGGCCCCGCGCAACCGAACAGCAGGGTCAAGGCGTTCCTGCGGCTCGTGATGATCGAGCACTCGGTCTTCGCGCTGCCCTTCGCGTTCATCGCCGCCCTGACCGCGATGTTCCTGGACGACGGGTCGATCCACTGGGTCACGCTGCTGCTGGTCACCGTGGCCATGGTCGGTCTGCGCACCTTCGCGATGGCCGCGAACCGGATCATCGACCGGGAGATCGACGCCCGTAACCCGCGTACCGCGGGCCGTGAGCTGGTGACGGGTGCGGTGTCGGTGAAGTCGGCGTGGACGGGGGCGCTCGTCGCCGTCGTCGTCTTCCTCGGTGCGGCGGCGCTGCTGAACCCGCTCTGTCTGGCACTCGCGCCGCTCGCGGTCGTCCCGATGGTGGTCTATCCGTACGGGAAGCGGTTCACGAACTACCCGCACGCGATTCTGGGGATCGCCCAGGCCATGGGGCCGATCGGGGCCTGGCTGGCGGTGACCGGGAGCTGGTCGTGGGACGCGGTGATCCTGGGCCTTGCCGTCGGCATCTGGATCGGTGGCTTCGATCTGATCTTCGCCTGCCAGGACGTGCAGGCCGACCGGGCCCACGGGGTGCTGTCCTTCCCGGCGCGCTTCGGTATTCCGGCCGCGCTGTGGGGGGCGCGGGTCTGCCACGCGGTGACGACCGGTCTGCTGGTCTGGTTCGGACTGGCCACCGATGCGGGGCTCTTCTACTGGATCGGCATGGTGATCGTCGCCGTGGCCTTCGTGTACGAGCACCGGGTGGTGCGGCCGCACGATCTGTCGCGGCTGAACCGGGCCTTCTTCTCGGTCAACGGGTTCATCGGAATCGCTCTGTTCGCGTGCGCACTGCTTGACCTGCTGGTGCGGGGCCTGACGGTCTGAGCGGCCTGGGCGTGCTCCGGCGCAGGACGAACGCGGCCACCGCTCCGCCGATCAGGCCGAAGAGGTGTCCCTGCCAGCTGACGCCCGAGTCGGTCGGCAGGACGCCCAGGAGCAGCGAGCCGTAGACCGCGGCGACGACCAGGCCGACGACCACGTCGAGCGGGCGGCGGTCGACGAAGCCGCGGATCAGCAGGTAGCCGAAGAGGCCGAAGACCACGCCCGACGCGCCGAGCGTGACCGTGTTCGCCGGGGCGGTGAGCCAGACGCCGAGGCCGCCGACCACGATCACGGTGAGCACCACGCCGGCGAAGCGGCGCAGCCCGCCGAGCGCGGCGATGAAGCCGAGAACCAGCAGCGGGAGACTGTTGGACGCGACGTGTTCCCAGCCGCTGTGCAGGAAGGCGGCGGGCACGATGTCGAGCAGTTCGCCCGGTTCGCGCGGGCTGATGCCGTGGCTGTCCAGGCTGTGGCCGGTCGCGAGGTCGACGGCCTCCAGCACCCAGAGCAGCCCGACCCAGCCCAGCATGAGCGCGCCGGCCAGCAGGGCCCGGGCTCCGGTCCGTGTCTCCATGACGGTCATGACCACACCCCCCTCATCCCTCGGAACGTACGGAGGCCCTGGCTCGGTTCCGGCCGGCGGGTGCCGGATAGGCTCGGGTCTGTGGATTCCGGGATTTCAGTGAGTCAGCACCAGCGACAGCCTTGGATTGTCGGGGTTTCGGGCGCTTCGGGTACACCATTCGCCGCTGCGGTGCTGCGCGGTCTGCTGGCTGCGGGGGAGAGCGTCGATCTGGTGGTGAGCCGGGCCTCGCGGCTGACCCTGCTGGACGAGACCGGGATCGCCTTCCGTGACGCGCACTGGCAGGAGGACCTGCGCGGCTGGCTGGCGCGGGGCGCGGACGGGAAGCCGCACACCTTCGATGTGGACGTGTCCGGTGTACGTCACTGGCCGGCCGGTGATCTGGCCGCCGGGCCGTCGTCGGGTTCGTATCCGGTGAAGGGGATGCTGATCGTCCCGGCCTCGACGGCGTGTGTGGCGGGGGTGGCGCTGGGGCTCTCGAAGGATCTGCTGCAGCGGGCCGCGAGCGTGACGCTCAAGGAGCGGCGGAAGCTGGTCGTCGCGGTGCGCGAGACTCCGCTCAGCGGTCAGACGCTGAAGCATCTGGTGGCCCTGGACGAGGCGGGCGCGGTCGTGCTGCCCGCCTCTCCGGCGTTCTACGCGGGTGCGACGCACATCCAGGATCTGGTGGATTTCGTCGCGGGGCGGGTGCTGGACGCGGCGGGGGTGCCGCACCGGCTGTACCGCCGCTGGGAGGGAGAGCTCGGTGGCGGCTCCCGTGGCTGATCCGGCCGGGGTCAGCGCTTCTTGGCTGCGCGCGGGTTGCGGGTCTTGTCGACCCGGTGGGCAGCGGCGGGCTGATGGGCACGCGAGCGGTTGGCCATGTCCTGCAGCTCGCGCATCCGGGCGTAGGCCATCTCGATCGTGTACACGGTGTTTTCACTCCTGAAGATTCGAAAGCATTTTTTGGATGTTCGGGAAGATTTACAGGCTCTGAAGCCTGCATGCCTTAGATTCTACACGTAGACTCGCGATACTGCTGAATAATGGAAGGTTCCAGTCACATGGACGCGGTGGACAGGCAGCTCATCCAGGCCCTCAGGGAGAACGGCAGGGCCTCGTACGCCGAGCTGGGACGGCTCGTGGGGCTCTCCGGGCCCAGCGTCACCGACCGCATCAACCGGCTGGAAACCGCCGGTGTCATCACCGGCTACCGCGCCACCGTCGACGCGGCCTCGCTCGGCCTCGGGGTCACCGCACTGATCGGCATCTCGCTCTCCGACGCCGCGGACCACGAGGACGTCGCGCACCGGCTCAAGGACCTCGCCGAGATCGAGGACGCCTGGTTCATCGCGGGTGACGACTCCTACATGCTCAAGGTGCGCGTCGGGGACGTGGACGGTCTGGAGAAGACCATCCGCCGGCTCAGCGGCACCAGGGGTGTCTCCAGGACCCGGACCACGATCGTGCTGTCCACCAAGTGGGAGAACCGGGTCGGTGAGCTGCCCGAGGAGGGCTGACGGGGGGTCCACCGGCCGCGTCGGGCGGGGGAGTACGGTGAGCGAAGTCTGTTACGTAGAGAAATGGGAGGCGCCCTAGTGGACGCGGGACTCAAGCGCGAGCTGGAGCAGAAGGTCCGGGCCGGCGAGCGGCTGACCCGCGAGGACGGGATCGCGCTCTACGAGTCCGACGACCTGGCGTGGCTCGGCGGTCTGGCCCATGAGGTGCGTACGCGCAAGAACGGCGACGTGGTCCACTTCAACGTCAACCGTCACCTCAACATGACCAACGTGTGCACCGCGTCGTGTGCGTACTGCTCGTTCCAGCGCAAGCCGGGCGAGAAGGACGCGTACACGATGCGCATCGAGGAGGCCGTCCGCCTCGCGAAGGCGATGCAGGGCGAGAACCTCACCGAGCTGCACATCGTCAACGGGCTGCACCCCACCCTCCCGTGGCGCTACTACCCGCGCTCGCTGAGCGCGCTGAAGGAAGCGCTGCCCGAGGTCTCCCTCAAGGCGTTCACCGCCACCGAGATCCACCACTTCGAGACCATCTCCGGGCTCGGCGCCTCCGAGATCCTCGACGAGCTCATCGAGGCCGGTCTGGAGTCGCTGACCGGCGGCGGTGCGGAGATCTTCGACTGGGAGGTCCGTCAGCACATCGTCGACCACGCCACCCACTGGGAGGACTGGTCGCGCATCCACCGGCTCGCGCACGAGAAGGGTCTCAAGACCCCGGCGACGATGCTGTACGGGCACATCGAGGAGCCCCGTCACCGCGTCGACCACGTGCTGCGGCTGCGTGAGCTCCAGGACGAGACCGGCGGTTTCCAGGTCTTCATCCCGCTGCGCTACCAGCACGACTTCGTGGACATGAAGGACGGCAAGATCCGCAACAAGCTCCAGGCGCGGACGACGATGGCGACGGGTGCGGAGGCGCTGAAGACCTTCGCGGTCTCCCGGCTCCTCTTCGACAACGTCCCGCACGTCAAGGTGTTCTGGGTGATGCACGGTGTGCAGACCGCCCAGCTCGCGCTCCAGCACGGTGCGGACGACATGGACGGCTCGGTCGTCGAGTACAAGATCACGCACGACGCGGACAACTACGGCACGCCGAACAAGCTCGGCCGCGAGGATCTGCTGGACCTGATCCGCGACGCGGGCTTCCGGCCCGTCGAGCGCAACACCCGGTACGAGATCCTCCGCGAGTACCCGGGCCCGGACGCGGAGCGGCGCGAGTCGCCGCAGCCGATGCGGGTCTGACCCGGCGCGCGCCCCGGCGCGCGTGACGCTGTACGAAAGCTCCGGCCGCCGTCCCCGGCCGGAGCTTTCTCGCGTTCCGGACGGGGCTTGAGGGTCGGGTGAGTAATAGTTAATCTGCCTATATGGCGCTTACTTTTGAACTGGACCCCTCCTTCGACAGGCCCCTGCGGGACGGTGTCGCCGCACTCTGGGCCGATGTGTCCAACGCGGGCGGCGCGGTGGGCTTTGTACCGCCCGTCTCGGTCGAGGACGTCCGGCCCGATCTGGTCAAGCACCTCACCGCCATGGCCGAGGGGCGCACCCGGCTCCTCGTCGGCTACGACGAGGAGGGTGCCGTCGCCGCAACGGCCTTCCTCGCGCTCAACACGCACCGGCTGATGGCGCACTGGGTCTGGGCGTACACGGTGATGGTCCACCCCCGTCACCAGGGTCGCGGATACGGCCGCGCCCTGATGGCCGCGGCCGCCGACGCCGCCCGCACCATCGAGGGCGTGGAGGCCATCCGCCTCACCTGCCGCGGCGGCACGGGCGCCGACCGCTTCTACGCCTCCTGCGGCTACAAGGAGGTCGGGCGGGTGCCGGGAGGGATCCGGGTGGCCGACGGGGACGACCGGGACGACGTCATCATGCTGCTGCCGCTCGGCTGAGAGCGGACGGCGGGCCTGCCGGGCAGCGCTTGGAGGAACCCTCCGAACTGATCGGTTATGGGGCATGCTTCACTGGACGGGCAGGACTGTCACGTAGAGAGAAGGCGAGCTGTGTCCGCTGCAAAGCCGAGCGCAATGATCCGGTACACCGCCATGCGGCTCAGTATCTTCGTCGGCTGCTTCGCGCTCGCCGCCGTGGCCGTCAACTTCGGACTGCTGCCCTCCGGCGCGGGCGGCTCGAACCTCATCTGGGTCATCCTGCTCGCCCTCGTGCTGTCGGCGCCCCTCAGTTACGTCCTGCTGCGCAAGCAGCGCGACGAGATGTCCGAGCAGATCGTCTCCACGGTCGACCGGACCAAGGCCCGTCTCGATGCGAACCGGACCCGTGAGGACAGCGTCACCCAGTAAGGGAAATGTAAGCTACCTCACACCCACCCCAATTCTTCTCGAAACCCCAGCACTTGAGCGAACGCTCCTGTACTGGGGTTTTCGCGCTTTCAGGGCCAGTTGGGGGCGACCGCCCGCGACGCGGGGGTGATCCGGGGCCGACCCGGACCCAAAGAAGACCTTTGAGCTTCTCAAAGTTCAAGTGTTAACGTGTTCGACATGAAGACAGCTGTGCGCCTCAGTCCTGCCGCGAGCATCCCGCTCGTGGAGCGCCTGCATGTCGATCTCTGCCGCTGTATGTCCGCGGTCTGTTGCCGCAACGTCTGATAACGGCATCACAGCGGCGCCGCCCCTGACGCGGGCGCCGCACCCCCGTCCCCGCAACGCACACCGTCCCCGTGCGTCCCGATGCGTCACATCTGGAGTGTGTCCGTGTCCGCGAACCCCGCGTCCGCCACCGCCGGTAAGCCCTCCGGCTCCGGTTTCCGCATACCCAAGGTCCCGTTCTGGGCCCAGATCGTCGCCGGTCTCGTCCTCGGTGTGCTGCTGGGCTGGCTCGCCCGCAGCCAGGACATCAACTGGCTCTACACCACGCTCGACAAGGTCGGCCACATCTTCGTCCAGCTGCTGAAGCTGGCCGTCGCGCCCCTCGTCTTCTTCGCGATCCTGGTGTCGATCACCAACCTGCGCAAGGTCAACAACGCAGCCCGGCTGGCCGGACGCACCGTCCTCTGGTTCATGATCACCTCACTGATCGCGGTCGCCATCGGCCTCGCGATCGGCCTGATCACCAACCCGGGCTCCGGCACCGGCCTCACGCCCAAGGACGGCCAGGCCCCGGAGCAGGCCGGCTCCTGGCTCGACTTCCTGACCGGCATCATCCCGGAGAACGTGATCACCCCGTTCACCGAGCTGAACGTCCTCCAGATCGTCTTCATGGCCGCCGTCGCCGGTATCGCCGCTCTGCAGCTCGGCGAGAAGGCCCAGCCGATCCTCAACCTCAGCGAAGCCATCCTGGAGCTCCTCCAGAAGGCCCTGTGGTGGGTCATCCGCCTCGCCCCCATCGGCACCATCGGCCTCATCGGCTACGCCATCGCCGACTACGGCTGGGACCTGATCGGCAAGTACGCGACGTTCACCGCCGACGTCTACATCGGCTGCGCCCTGGTGATGTTCGGCGTCTACCCGCTGCTCCTCGCCACGGTCGCCAAGGTCAGCCCGCTGCAGTTCTTCAAGGGCGCCTGGCCCGCGATCCAGCTGGGCTTCGTCTCGCGCTCCTCGGTCGGCACCATGCCGGTCACCCAGCAGGTCACCGAGCGCCTCGGCGTCCCGAAGGAGTACGCCTCCTTCTCGGTCCCGTTCGGTGCGACGACCAAGATGGACGGCTGCGCCGCGATCTACCCGGCGCTGGCCGCGATCTTCATCGCGCAGATCTTCGACGTCCAGCTGGGCGTCGGTGACTACATCCTGATCGCGTTCGTCTCGGTGATCGGCTCGGCGGCCACCGCCGGCCTCACCGGCGCCACGGTCATGCTGACCCTGACGCTGTCGACGCTGGGCCTCCCCCTGGAGGGCGTCGGCCTGCTGATGGCCATCGACCCGATCCTGGACATGATGAGGACCGCGACGAACGTGGCCGGCCAGGCGCTGGTCCCGGTGATCGTCGCGGCCCGCGAGAAGATCCTCGACCACGATGCGTACAACTCGGCCTCGTCCTCCCCGGTCGACGACGCCGAGGTGCCCGAGAGCGAGTCGGAGCGGGTGCCGGTTCCGGCCTGACCTCCCGACCTTCCTGCGGCTGTGGCCCGTACCCCCCGCCGGGGGGGGGGGCCCCGCCCGGGGTGGGGTAGC
>NZ_JBHVWF010000060.1:0-43113 GCF_042882365.1 Streptomyces sp. NPDC058221
CCCTTTTTCACCCCCCCCCCCCCCCCCCAAAAAAACCCCCCCTATTCGGGCGCCGTCTTTTTTTTTTAATCCGCGCGGGGGGGGCCCGGGCGGGGGTGCCCCCCCCCCACCACCCCGCGTCGCGTCCTTGGACGGACGCGTCAGGAACAGGGCTCCGTGACACCGCACCGCCTCGGTCTCCTCTCCGCCCTCCTCGCGATGGTGAAGTGCCGCGGTCTCAACGACCGGATCGTGTTCGACAAGCTGATCCAGGTGCGCCGGGTCGGCTGCTCGTGTCGACGGCGCGGGCCCGGGCCCGCGCCCGTACGCAACAACCGGCTCAGCCCTCTCCACGTCGCCTGCTCACGCTAATAGGCTCGCCGGATGGGACTCTTCAGCCGCCGCAAGGAAAGCAGCAACGGGACTCACAGACTGCTGCTCATGAAAGACGGACACGTGCAGCACGTGCCGACCTCCCTCTTCGGGATGGACCTCGTCCAGGAGGTGAGCCGCCTCCTGCAGTCCGAGCACATACGGTCGACCAAGATCGGTGACGCGCTGACTCTCTGGCACGCCGAGATCGCACCCGGCCGGGCTCATCCGGGTCCGCCCAACCCCGCTGCGAGCCAACTCGCGGCCGAGTACGGTTCGCCTCCGGTCACGGGCCCCGCCGTGGTCACCGGCGAGATGCTGTACGGGTCTCCCTATCCGCTGGACGCGGACAAGGCGGCAGAGATCGCGGCTCGACTGGGTGCATGACGTTCGGTGGCCGCGCCGCCCCGCTCGGGCTGCTGGGGTGGAAGGCTCAAGCCCCCCTGAGAGCAGCGCCCTTCGCGGTCAGCTACCACCTCTGCCGCCATCGTTGTCGTTCTTCCGACCGCCCACGCCTGCGGAGCTGATCCATGCCGCCAACGCGACGAGGAAGAGCACGACGATGATCGTCGGGAGCGCCGACACCTTGGTCCTCCTATGAGGTTCGTGACCGCCCCCGGCCCAAGTTCGCTGCCCGTATGGCGAATTGAAGAAACGGGGGCTCCGTTGCCTCCCACCAGAGGTGGCGGCACCCATGCGGCCCTGCCGCACCGCTCCGCGCGGCGCGACCGCGGGCACAATGCAGGCCATGACACACACCGCCCGCCGCATGTTCGAGCTCCTGGAGCCGATCTGCCTGGTCACCTTCTTCGCCGACGAGTGCAACGAGGAGCTGGCCGCGCTCGGCCACCGCACCTACTGGGACGGGTACTTCGCCAGCCGTGCCGCGCCGCTGGGGCGGGTGCCGGCCGAGGTCGTGCACGCGGCCTTCTACAGCTTCACCGACGGGGAGGTCGCGCGGCACATTCCGAGCGTGTGGGAGACCATCACGCCCGAGGCGTCCGTCGCCGCGCGGGAGCGGGGCAGCGCGGCTTCCCTGCGGCGGATCCTCGGCGGGAAGGTGGCCGCTTCCGCGGGCCTGGTGCGTGCCGCCGACCTGGCCGCCAAAGCCGCGACGAGCGCGCCCACAGAAGGCCGGATGATGTATGCCGGGATGCGCTCCCTTCCGGTGCCGAGCGACCCGGTGGCCCGGTTGTGGCATTGTGCGACCGTGCTCCGCGAGCACCGCTGTGACGGGCACGTCGCCGCTCTCGTCGGCGCACGCGTCGGCGGAACGGAGGCCCACGTGCTCAGCGCGCTGGAGCAGGGCATCCACCCGCCTGAGTCGTTCGGGCGCGTCCATCACCTGCCGAAGCAGCGGCTGGCCGCGGTCATGGAGGGCTTGCGCGAGCGCGGGCTCGTCGATGCCGAGAGCCGGTTCACCGACGCCGGCCGCGAGACCAGGCAACGCGTCGAAGCCCTCACCGACGAGCTCGCCGCCCCGCCGTACGACGTTCTGTCCCCCGCCGAGCTCGACGAGCTGGTCGCGAAGCTCGAACCCATCACTGCGAAGCTGGTGGCCGCAGGGTCGCGGTGACCAGCGGCGAGTGACGGGAGCCGTCCGCCGGCATCGGGTCAGTCAGGCTGCGGAGCGCTGGGTGAGCGGGCGGCGCCGCAAGGCGGTCTCGGTCAGCGATCGCGGAGGGAATGAGGCCGCTGGGTTGTACAGGTTCGTCCCGGGCGGCACGATCTCGTCGATCCGGTCCAGGACCGCGTCGTCCAGCGCGAGTTCGGCCCCCTGGAGCAGGCCTTCCAGCTGCTGCATGGTCCGCGGCCCGATGATCGCGGAAGTGACGGCTGGATGGGCCACGGTGAATGCCACGGCGAGCTGAGGGAGGGTGCAGCCGATGTCGGTCGCGAGTTCGATGAGCTTTTCGACGGCGTCCAGCTTGGCGGTGTTTTCGGCGATCTCCGGATCGAAGAATGCCGGCCGGAGCGCGGCACGGCCGGTTGCCAGATCGATCGGCTGGTCCTTGCGATGCTTGCCGGTGAGGAACCCGAAGGCCAGCGGGCTCCAGACCAGTACCCCCATTCCGTAGCGCTCGCAGACAGGCAGAAGCGAGGCTTCGATCCCGCGGGCCAGGATCGAGTAGGGCGGCTGGTCGGTGCGGAAGCGTCCGAGAGCGCGCCGCTCGGAGACATGGTGTGCCTCGACGATCTCGTCGGCCTGGTAGTTCGAGCAGCCGAAGGCGCGGATCTTGCCCTGGTGCACGAGGTCGGTGAGTACGGAGAGCGTCTCCTCGATGTCGGTGGAGTGGTCGGGGAGATGGACCTGGTAGAGGTCGATCCAGTCGGTGTTCAGACGGCCGAGGCTGTCCTCGACCGCCTTGAGGATCCAACGCCGCGAGTTTCCACCGCGGTTGCGTCCCTCACCCATGGGGAAGTGGACCTTTGTGGCGAGTACGACGTCGTCACGGCGCCCCCGCAGCGCCTTTCCCACGATCTCCTCCGACTCGCCCTGGCCATACATGTCGGCTGTGTCGACGAAGTTGATTCCCTGGTCGAGGGCGGCGTGGATGATGCGGGCGCAGTCGTCGTGATCGGGGTTGCAGCCGTCCTGGAACATCATGGTCCCGAGGCAGTGGACGCTGACCTCGATACCGGTTCTGCCGAGAGTGCGATATCGCATGGTGATGCCCCTTACTGGATCAACTCAATGCGCGGAGCGGCAGAAGAGCCGGTCGCACGGCAGACCCTAGGATCTAGACCCGGCTCTAGATCAACCCCCGTCACCAACCCCGCTAATCTGACCGGCATGGCTGAGATCACCACAAGTCTGAGCATCGGACAGGTCGCCGAACGCACCGGTTTGAGCGTTCACGCGTTGCGCTTCTACGAGCGCGAGGGCCTCTTCGTCAATCCTGTACGGCGCGGGCCCGGTGGGCGCCGTGTCTACAGCCAGGATGATGTCGACTGGCTGACCGTCTGCATCATTCTCCGCGCTTCAGGCATGCCCCTGCCCACGCTGAGCCGGTACGCGGACCTCGTGGGAGAGGGATCCGGCAACGAGGAGGAGCGACTCGCGCTCATGCGCGAACACCAGGAGAACGTCACCACCCAGATCGTCAGGCTCACCGAGTCCCTGGACCTGATCCGCTTCAAGGTCGGGGTGTACCAGGACCGCATCGGCCAAGGCAACGCCGCCACCCACGAGTGTCACACCCCGTCCCCTTCGGGCGGCTGAGAACCCACTGCACTGCCTCGCCACGCATCAGTGGTCGACGAGGAGCGGCATCGCAACACGGTGGCCCGCCACGGCTTCAACGGGGGCCTGAAGTCCCCCTGTATCAGAGGGCGGTCGGGACGTTATGGAAGTCGACCATGGTCCGGACGGGCGGGGGCAGCCAGTCCTCGGACCTCTGGCGGATCCGGGTGAGCCGCTCAAGCACTCCGGTGGGGCTGGGGCGTTGCGCCGGATCGTGCTTGAGGCAGCTGGTGATGACGTCGACGAGGGTGGACGGCAGTAGTTCGAGTGCCGACTCAAGGCTTTCACCCTCCGGGAACGGCACGGCACCGGCGGCGTGGCACAGCACCATCCCGTAGGCGTAGAGGTCACTGGCAGGGGTGGGCGCCGAGCCTGCCAGTTGCTCCGGAGCGAGGAACCCCTGTGTGCCCACGACGAAGTTGGTGCGGGTGAGCGAGGTGCTGTCGAAGGCCCGCGCGATGCCGAAGTCGATGACGCGTGGGCCTGTGGTGGAGACGATGATGTTGCTGGGCTTGAGGTCCCGGTGGATGATGCCGCAGGAGTGGATGCCTTCGAGCGCCTCGGCGATGCCCAGGGCGAGGGAGTTGAGCGTTCTCGGCGGCATCGCGCCGTGCTGTTTGAGGACGTCGTGCAGCGAAGGGCCGGGGATGTACTCGGTGACCAGCCAGGGGTTTTCGCTCTCCGCGTCCGCGTCGACCACGGCGGCCGTATGGAAGCCGCCCACCCGACGTGCCGCTTCGATCTCGCGGGCGAATCGCTTCCGGAACGTCGGGTCGGAGGCGAACTCGGTGTGGATGACCTTGACGGCGACCAGCCGCTCGCCCGGGGACCGGCCGAGGAACACCGTCCCCATCCCTCCCTGGCCCAGCCTCGCCGTCAGGTCGTAGCGGCCGATCCGGCGGGGATCCTCGTCCCGTAGCGGCTGGTGGGCGGCGCCGGGTGCGACCGGCGGCTCGGGCGACGAGCGTTGTCCCGGGACGGCTGCCTGCGCCTGCCCCTGCGCCGGCCCCTTGCTGCCGAGGATCGCTGCCACGTCCCTTTCCGTCTCCGCCTTCATCACCGCCTCCGCACGGACAGCCTCGGCGCGCAGAACGGCCGCTTGCTTATCCAAGTCTGCGCGCATCTGCTTCTCCATCGACTCCTCGAGGGACTTGGGCAGTTCGATCCTCTTGATCTCGACGCGGTTGACCTTGGCGCCCCAGTTGCCCGCGGCGTCGTCAAGGACCCCGCGCAGGGCGTCGCCGGTCTCCTGGCGGGTGGTGAGCACTCGCTCCACGTTCATCCCGCCGACGGTCTTGCGGAGAGTCGTGACAAGGAGTTGCTCGATGGCCTGGATGTAGCTGGTGACCTGGTACGTCGCCGCCCGGGCATCGGTCACCTGGCAGTAGACGACGGTTTCGACGCTGATGAGCAGGTTCTCCTGGGTGGTCACCGCGTACGGGGGGAACGTCACGATCTGTTCACGGCGGTCGAACCTGCTGCGGATGGAGTCGATGAACGGAAGAACGATGCGCACGCCCGGGCCGAGGGTGCGGCTGTACCGTCCGAGGCGCTCCACGACGGTGAAAGTGGACTCCGGGATCACGCGAATGGACCTGACCAGGGCCGCGACCACGAGCAGGCCCAGCACGATCAAGCCGATGGTCATCGCTTCCACGGTTGGCCCCCGCCCTCGACTGTCCCTGCGCCCATTCGAGCGCCACGGGACGGAGTCCGCCCCGGGACGGAGTCTCCCAGAATCTGCCGCACAGAGGCCATGAAGCGACGGAAGTGATCGACGGGAAGGCCGGTGGAACGGCCCGTTGGACGGGTCAGACGGCCGAGCCGATCGCCCGGGTGACGGCTGTGAATGCCGGTGTGGGGCGGCCGGGGAGGCGAGCCACCAGAACCCGGCGGAGTTCGCGAGGTGCTCCCTCCACCTGCAACAGGCTCACGCCGGGGGGCAGCACCGCCGACATGCGGACCGGCACCGTCGTGATGCCGAACCCACCGGCGACCAAGCGCAGTTTCGTCAGCCAGTCGCGTGCCGAGTGGACGATGCGCGGCCGTCCCGGCATGCCGGGCCACACTCCCAGCAGCGGCTCGGAGCTCGATGACGGGGTATCGATCCACGCCGCGTCGAGGAGCTCGTCGACATGCACCGCGGTGCGGCCGGCGAACACTCCGGTCGTCGAGACCGCCACGGCCAATTCGGTGTCCGCGACCGCTTCGGTGTACAGGCGTGGCGACTCGCCGTCCGTGGGCCGGTGCGGCGGACGGGAGGTCAGCACGGCCAGGTCGATGGAGCCCGCGCGCAGGGACCGGATCAGACCGGGTGTGGTGCCCTCGCTCGTCGTGACCGTGACCTGTGGGGCGGCAGCCGCGAGCTTCGTGAGCGCGGCGGGAAGGATCAACGCGCCCGCGCTCAGGAACACCCCGAGCCGCACCGGTTCGGTCTGCGGGAGGGTGCCGGCGATGTCGCGTTCGGCCGCCGCGACGGAGTCCAGGATCGTGCGGCCGTACCGCAGCAGGGTCAGTCCCGCAGGGGTGAGCCGCACCCCGTCCGGGCGGCGCTCGAACAGCGCGGCGCCCGCGCTCCGTTCGAGGGACGCGGCCTGGCGAGAGACCGCCGACTGCGTGTAGCCGAGGTCGACGGCCGCCGCGGTGAAGCTGCCAGACTCGGCGATCTGCTGCAGGATCCGCAGACCCGTACTGGAAATGTCCATGCTGCCTACGCATACCAGACATGCGAGATCTTCGCTTCCCGCATGGCTTTCGACTTCCTAGTCTCGATACCGACGTGACGATGAACCGATGTATCGATGAATCCGCCGGACACGGACGACCGAGGATGAACACGGAGGTACCCAGGTGCGAGCAGCAGTTCTGACGGAGTTCGGCGCCCCGCTCACGGTTCAGGAGGTGCCGGACCCGGTGGCGGGGCTCGGCGAGGTGGTGGTCGACGTGCTCGCCACCTGCGTTGCCCCGTACGCGGCCGAGGTCTTCAGCGGGGCGCGGAACTACCCTCTGGTCCCACCGGTCGTGCCCGGTACCGGCGGCCTGGGACGGGTCGCCCACATCGGCCCGGACGCCACCCGGCTGCGCGTCGGCGACCTGGTGTGGTGCGACCCGACCGTGCGCTCCCGGGACGACGCCCTGACGCCCGACATCACCTTGCAGGGCTGGAGTTCCCGCGGGGACGGCGGTGCCAGGCTCGCCCGGTACCTGCACGACGGGGCGTTCGCCGAGTCCATGAGGGTCCCGACGGAGAATGTCTTCCGCCTGCCCGCGACGGCGGAGGACGACGTGGCCCGCTGGGCCTCGCTCAGCGTGTACGTCATCGCTTACGGCGGTCTGCTGGCCGGCGGGCTCGCGGCCGGGGAGACACTGCTCGTCAGCGGGGCCACCGGGAATCTGGGCAGCAGCGCGGTCGCGCTCGCGCTCGCCATGGGGGCGGGCCGCGTGGTCGCGCCGGGACGGAACCGGGCGGCACTCGGACTCCTCACCGACCGGTTCGGCCCGCGGGTGCGCCCCGTCGTGCTGAGCGGGGAGGAGGCTGCCGACCGCGCGGCGATGTCCGCCGCGGCCGACGGCCCGGTCGACATGGTGATCGACCTGCTCCCGCCGAGCGCGCCCAGCTCGGCGGCGCGTGCGGCCGCGATGACCGTGCGCGAGTACGGCCGCGTCGTCCTCATGGGAGGTGTCGGCATGCTGGGAGGCGCCGACTTCGCGCTCCCGTACCCGTGGATCATGCGCAACTCGGTGACCGTGCGCGGGCAGTGGATGTACCCGCGCACCGCGAACGTCGGCATCATCCGGCTCCTCGCCTCGGGCGCACCGGACCTCGCGCACGAACGGAACCGGTCCTTCGCCCTCGACGACGTCAACAGCGCCGTCACGTATGCCGCCGCGCACGGCGGCCCGTTCGACCGCACCGTGCTCACCCCGTCCGCCGGCTGACCGGTCCGGTCGCCGCTCGCCGGCCGCCACAGGGGATGGACCAGGACCGCTGGAGCCCCGTACATCACCGCAATCACCGGGCCACGGCCACTGGAGCAGTGCAGGGCTCGTCAGACCCCGGGCGCCGCGTCGTACGTGGACCGGGCGGCCAGGACCTCGTCCATGTTCTCTTCCGCCCACGCCTTGATCGTCCGCATCACCGGCACCAGGCTCTCGCCGAGAGAGGTCAGGGCGTAGTCCACGCGGACCGGAACCGACGGAGTGACGGTCCGTGTGACGAGGCCGTCGCGTTCGAGGGTGCGCAGGCTCTGGGTGAGCATCTTCTGGCTGACGCTGACGAGGATCCGGGACAGTTCCGTGTAGCGCTGCGGTCCGTCCGCGAGGGCGTTGACGATCAGGCTGACCCACTTGTTGCTGATCCGGTCCAGGAGGTGCCGCGCGGGGCACTGCGCGAGGTAGGCGTCGTAGGCGGCATGGGCCTCGGATCGGGTCGTCGTCATGGCTCACCTTCGGGTGCGACAGGCACCTTGAAGTGCCCTCTTCCTTATGGAGAGTAGCTCTTCATAAGGTCGTGGACATCGACAGAGGCCAACGGAAGGAGTCGGGCATGCGCGCGGTCGTGGTGCGAACGGTGGGCGGGCCAGAGGCCCTGGACGTGGTGGACGTGCCGATGCCGGTGCCCGGCGCCGGGCAGGTGCGTATACGTGTCGAGGCGGCGGCCGTGAATCCGGTCGACCTCGCCACTCGGTCCGGGGACCTCGTCCGGGCCGGACTGATGGCACCCGGGGAGGTCATCGGCATGGGGTGGGATGTTGCCGGACGCATCGATGAAGTCGGCTCGGGGGTAACGGCGTTCGCGCCGGGTGACCCGGTGATCGGGGTGCGGGACAGACTCGATGTCCCGCTGGGCGCCTACGCCGAGTTCGTCGTACTGGACACCGGCGCGGTCGCGGCAGCCCCTTCCCGTCGGTCCGCCGTCGAGGCCGCGACGCTGCCGCTGAACGGACTCACGGCACTCCAGTCCCTGGACCTGCTCGATCCGGAGCCGGGTACGACTCTGCTGGTGACGGGTGCGGCGGGGGCTGTCGGCGGATAC
Source organism: Streptomyces sp. NPDC058221 (assembly GCF_042882365.1). Taxonomy (NCBI): domain Bacteria; kingdom Bacillati; phylum Actinomycetota; class Actinomycetes; order Kitasatosporales; family Streptomycetaceae; genus Streptomyces; species Streptomyces sp. NPDC058221. The sequence goes on from NZ_JBHVWF010000060.1 coordinate 8,631, forward strand.
GCGGTGGAGCTTGCCGCCCTGCGCGGGCTGCGGGTGGTTGCGTATGCGGCGGCGGAGGACGAGGCGCTCGTCCGGGGCGCCGGAGCCCGGTGGTTCGTCCCGCGGCCGGCCGACCTCGCCGAGGCCGTCCGCGCCCTGGTACCCGGCGGGGTGGACGCGGCACTGGACGCGGCCGTGGTCGGGCTGCCCGCGCTGGGAGCCGTACGCAACCGCGGCGCGTTCGTCTCCGTCGTCGGCGGTGCCGCACCCGTCCCGCTGCGGGGAATCCGTGTGCGCGAGCAGTGGGTAGCGGCCGACAGCGATGCCCTCGCCCGGCTCTCCGGCCTCGCCGACACCGGCGGGCTCACCCTGCGCGTCGCCGACACCATGCCCCTCCATGAGGCGAGCCGGGCACACCGCCGACTGGCCGAGGGTGGCCTGCGCGGCCGACTGGTGCTCGTCCCCTGATCATCGCCGCACGGTCGCTGAAGCAACAGGCGACAACCCACACACCCCACTCCGTCCGGCATCTTGACGTGCCCCTGACCGAATGGGTTCCCGCCCGGTCGTGGAGCGGCGACACCGACCCGGTCCTCGACCTCACGATCGGCTTCGGCCCCACCCGGCTCAGCTCCTGGGGTGAGCGCGTCCTCCACGGCGCCGACGGCATCACCCAGACCTCCCACGAGGCCACCGCCCACGGCGGTGCCACGGGCGACGACACCGAGGCCCGACCGCTCCGGGCGCTCCGACCGCCTCCGCGGTGACGGACGCCTCCGCCGCCTGACGCGGATACCTGGCGTCGAGCCGTGGCGCCGCAGCGCCGATAGCAGGAGCGGCCGGTGAAGGGCGACCAACCGTCGCCCCTGGCCGGCCGGCGAGCATGCCCGTACCCGCATCCGCATATACGCCTGTGCCGTCGTCGCGCTCGTGCGGCATGATCTGGACCTGTCCGTCCGCCCCATGGAGATCCGGAGGCCGCCTTGACCTGGTCCGAACGCGTGGTGGTCCGGGACGGTGTCCGGCTCGTCTGCCGGGACTGGGGCGGCCCCGGGCGGCCCGTCATCCTGCTGCACGGACTGGCAGGTCACGCCGGTGAATGGGACACGGTCGCCCGGCCCCTGAGCCCCGGATTCCGGATCGTCGCGGTCGACCAACGCGGTCACGGCGCCGCCGAACGACGTCCGCGGGACGTATCCCGCGCCGCCTATGTCTCCGACGTCATCGCCGTGGCCGATCAGCTCGAACTGCGGCGGCCCGTCCTCGTCGGCCAGTCCCTGGGCGCCCACACCGCCATGCTCACCGCCGCCGCCCACCCCGAGTACGTACGCGCACTCGTCCTCGTCGAGGCAGGGCCGGGCATGGCCGACCCGAACACCCCGGAGAAGATCGGCAGTTGGCTGGACACCTGGCCGACACCGTTCCCCTCGCGCGGGGCTGCCGTCCGGTTCTTCGGCGGAGGACCGCTCGGCGAGGGCTGGGCGAGCGGACTGGAGGAGCGCGCCGACGGCTGGTGGCCTCGGTTCGACCGGGACGTCATGGTCGGATCTCTCACGGAGAACGCCAGGCGCCCCTTCTGGGACGAGTGGGGCGCCGTCGCCTGCCCGACCCTGCTCGTCCTGGGCCAGTCCGGCTTCGTCCCGCCGCAGGAGGCCGACGAGATGCTGCGCAGGCGCCCCGCCACCTCGGCCGTCAGCTTCCCCGGGACCGGCCATGACCTGCACCTGGAGCGCCCCGGGGTCTTGCACGCCCTGATCTCCGGGTTCCTGGACACAATCGGCTGAGGGAAGCTGACGGAATCCGAGGTGAGCTCCGAGGGGAGCACGGGATCAGCAGACGGCAGCAGGGCAGGCGGGGCCGGGCTCACGGCGGAACCGTCCCGCACCAGGTCTCCGCCCAGGCGGAGGCACCGTACTTGTTGGCCGCACGCACCGCGACACAGATCTCGTCACGGGAGAAGGGCCCCTTGATCGTGTAGCTGTTGCCGCTCGTGGAGTAGACGGTGTCGACGTTCTTCTTCGTGAAGTTGCTGCCCTTGTTGGTGTAGTGGATGTCGTATCGAGTCGCTCGGGACACCGATGACCAGCTCACTTTGAGGGGCATGTCGCACGCGCCGGCACAGGAGTTGGTGTAGACGATGTTGTAACCGGTCATCGCCGGCGGCCGGGAGCCGGTGGATCCGCCCGAACCCGATGAGCTTCCCCCGCTGCCGCCCGAGGACGAACCACCGGAACCGGACGAGCCGCCTGCCGTCGACGACCCCGAGGACGAGCCACCGGAAGCGGACGAGCCGCCCGTCTTCGATCCAGAGGAGCCCGAAGAGCCCGACGATCCCGTGGAACCGGACGCGGCGTCCCCCGAACCGGAGTCACTCCCACCGGACTTGTCCTTGTTCTTCCCGTCTCCCTGCTCCGTCGGCTTGCTCTTGCCGCCCCCACCGTCCTTGTCCTTCGCCTTCCCCTTCCCGGAAGGGGAACTACTCTGCTTGCCGGGCGAGTTACTGCCGGCAGAGGTCGGGCTCACGCTGCTGCTGGGCGACTGGGCGTGCACGCCGCCGCTGTCGTCGCTCCAGGGCTGGAGTACGGCCGCCGTGCCCCCTCCTGCTGCGAGAACGAACACGATAGGCAACGCGACGATCGTCCGGCGCCGACGGGGACGTTTGCCCTGCGCCGTCTCCGCGTCGGAGACGGCGCCCGCCGCCAGGACGACCACGTCCGACTCGGCCCCCGCGCGCAGACCGACGGTCGCCCGGTCCACGGGCTCCTCACGCAGTGGCTGCACCTCGGCGTCCAGCAGCTTGGCGGTCTGCCGGGCGATGTGCGTGAGTACGTCGGCGGGCAGCCAGGCCCGCCCGGCCGCCATCGGCCCGACCCGGTCGGGATCGGCCAGCAGTTCGTCCACACTCGGACGCTGCTCGACGTCCTTCGTCAGACAACGCGCGATGAGGGCCCGGAGAGCGGGATTCTCGACCGCCTCCAGCTGCGGCTCCTCCTGCACGATCCGGTACATGACGGCATGCTGGTTGTCGGCCCCCTGCCCGAAGGGCAGCTGCCCCGTCGCCGCGTACGTGAGCACGCAGCCGACGGTGAACACATCGCTCTTGGGGCCGGCGCTCTGCCCGCGCAACTGCTCCGGCGCCATGAAGCCGGGCGAGCCGACGATCATCCCCGTACTGGTCAGCAGCGACTCGACGGAGGCCTCCATGGCCCGGGCGATCCCGAAGTCGATGACCTTGGTCCCGTCCACGGTCAGCATGACGTTCGAGGGCTTCAGGTCACGGTGCACGATCCCCGCGTCGTGGATGTCCTTCAGGGCGTGCAGCAGCCCGTCGGCGAGGGTGTGCAGCGACGAGGCGGGCAACGGGCCGTGGCGCCGTACGACTTGCTCCAGCGAGAGGCCGGGCACATACCCGGTCGCCACCCATGGCGGGTCGTCGTCGGGCCCGGAGTCGAGCACCGGTGCGGTGTGCCGCTCGGCGACTCTCCCCGCCGCCTCGATCTCCCGCCGGAACCGCGCCCTGAACTGCTCGTCGGACACGTGTTCCTCGTGGACCACCTTCACGGCGACGGTGCGTCCGCTGTCCGACCGTGCGAGGAACACCCGCCCCATGCCTCCGGCACCGAGCCGGCCGAGCAGCAGGTACGGACCGATACGTGCCGGGTCGAAGGCGGCGAGCGGTTTGAGGCCCCCGTCGGCGTAGCTCTCCGGCTCGCTGCGACCGTCCCCGTTCGCACCGCTCATGCTGGTCTGCCTCCCCGAACTGATTTCCACTGTCCGTCAGTTGGCGGGCAGTGAGGTCAATGCCGTCGAGAATAGGGGCACTGATCGCCCCGCCGAAGCCGAGGACGCCCCGGGACGCCCGAACGGTTCTGCCGGGGGGGGCGGTCCGTCAGCCGGTGGCGGGAGGATGACGGCCGTGGGTGCGCCGTCGGTCTCAGAGCGAGGAGGTCGGGTTCACCTGTCGCTCGCCTCACCGAGCATTCCGCTCGCCCTGCCGGCGCTTCACATACTTCGACGAGACCACCGCGAGGGCGAGGGATGCGCAGCCGATCGCCAGGAGCACCAGTCGCATGGTGATGCCCTTTCCGGTGACGGCCCCTATGAATCCGGCCGGCGTTCCGCAACAGCCGAGGAAAAGTGGGCTGCTGAGGAGTCCTGAGTGCACCCGGCCGCGACTCAAGCCCCACGGCCGCTTCCCCTGCTTGCCAAACCTACGCCGTAGAAATTATCGTGCGGAGTGCAAACCTACGGCGTAAGTTTCAGGTCGCGGGCCGTTCGTCAGGGCTCCCCCACCGTGCGACCGAAAGGAATACCGGAATGGAGGAGGCACTCCAATGACCAGCACTCCGATGACGAAGACACGCCACGAGCGCCGGGCGATCGGCGCGATGCTCACCGGACTCGGGCTCACCGTCCTCGCGACGGTCCTCCCGTACGTCGACCGTGCCACCACCCATCTGCTGGCCGACCACATCCGGGCCGGCTACCCCACGTACACCCAGGCACGGGTCGAGTCGGCCGTCACCACCTATCTGGTCCTGCTGTCCGTCGTCGGAGCGCTCGGCGTCATCGCCTGGCTCTGGACGACCTGGGCCGTCAAGGCGGGCAAACGGTGGGCCCGTCCTGTCGCGACCGTGATGTTCGTGGTCGCGACAGGTGCCGGCCTGACCGGGCTGCTCACCACCGACACCTCCGGTGAGACCGGTCTGCCGCCGGCGCTCGGTTGGGCCGGAATGGCTCCCTGTGCGGCCGCACTCCTGGCGGTCACGCTTCTGTGGAGGAGGGAGAAGCAGTGAAGCGCATCGGCATCATCGGAGTGGGCGAGATCGGCCGGGCCATCGTGACGGGCCTGCGCGACGGGGACGACACGTCGCCAGAGGTCTTCCTCTCACCCCGGGGAGCCCGCACAGCAGCGGAGTTGTCCGCGCGCTACGAGGGCGTACAGGTCTGCGCCGACAACCAGGAGGTGGTGGACCGCTCGGAGGTGGTACTCATCGCCGTACGCCGTCAGGACCTGCCCGAAGCTCTGACGGACCTGCGGGTGGACGACGACACGATCGTGGTCAACGTGATGGCCGGCATCACCCACGACGAGCTGCGCCGGATCCTGGCCACCGACGCCCCGCTGATCCGGGCCATCCCCCTGCCCTCCGTACGCGAACGCCGCTCCGTCACCGTGACGTACCCGACGCACCCGGCGGTGGACCCCCTCTTCGAGCGACTGGGCGGGGTGCTACCGGTCGCGGACGAGGCCGCCTTCGACGTCTTCTCCGCACTGACAGGGACGTTGACCACCCATTACTCGTACCTCGCCACGCTCACGTCGTGGGCTGCCGATCAGGGCATCGCGTCCGAGGACGCCGACCGCTACATCCGTGGACTCTTCCAGGGGGTCGGCCGCGCCCTGAGCGACGAGACCCGTTCCCTGCACCAATTGGCCGCCGACCACGAGACACCGAACGGAAACAACGAACACATCCGCACCACATGGTTCGGCCCGGCCAACTCCGCAGCCCTCCACAAGGCCCTCGACGGCCTGCTCTCCGATCTCGGGCGGCCACCCGCCTAGTCGATGTCCATGAACTCGGGCGCGTCCGGGTCCGTCATGTCGAGGCTGGGGTCCCGTGCCCCCGGGGTGTCCGGGGCGTCCGCCATCTCCAGGTCCTGCGACGAGAACGGGTCGTCGCCCTCGGTCACTCCGGGCCCCGGGTCGTAGTTCGGGTTCGATGTGTAGCCGTGGTCCGTCCACGCTCCCTTGATGTACTTCGGGTCGACCCCACCGGGGAACGCGACCTCCTCCTGGTCGGGGTAGGGGGAATGGGACCCGTAGGTGGTGTTGACGTCGATCCCGCCGGTGGGCGTCCGGATGTCGTAGACGTACTTCGCACCCCAGCTGAAGGCGAGGGGAGCCGAGGTCGAGGTGGAGACGTAGATCGCGGGCTGGTTGGTCAGTACGTAGTTGTCCAGGTCCGCGTTATGGGTGTTCTTCGGTGCGAAACCCTCCTGGAAGATGACTGACGGGTCGCGGTTGTCCGAACGGAAGAGCGGCTCGTTCGTGGCGCGGTAGACCGCGTTGATCGCCAGCAGCCAACCCTCGGAATCCAGTTCACGCCGTACGGAGTCCAGGGCGGCGACGAGGTCGTGCCCCCGGCCCTCGTGACTTCCCCAGGGGCCGACCGCCCTGACCCGGTACGGCTCCTGATGCTCCTCCGGCACGCCGCGCGGAGCGGCCCTCCGCCTCCGGCACCCCGCGGCCCGGATTTGGATAGGGTGCCGTTCCTACATCAACGCTCTTCGGGGGAGATACAAGGTCATGAGCGGACAGCAGCCACACGGGGGCGGTAGCTCCCAGGTCTTTCAGCCACTCGGCACGGACGATCCGGCCACCATCGCCGGATACCGGCTGGCGGCCAAGCTCGGCGCGGGCGGCATGGGCAAGGTGTACCTGTCGTACACGCCCGGCGGGCGGCCCGTGGCCATCAAGGTGATCCGGCCCGAGTTCGGCGAAGACCCGGAATTCCGGCGCCGGTTCGCGCAGGAGGTGCAGTCCGCGCAGCGCGTGCAGGGGCTGTTCACCGCACCGGTCATCGATGCGGACACCAAGGGCGCACAGCCGTGGCTGGCCACCGCGTATGTCCCGGGCCCGTCGCTCGCCGACGCGGTCGTCGCGCACGGGGCGCTGCCGGTCGAGGCCGTTCTGCTGCTGATCGCCGGGATGGCCGAGGCGCTGCACGTGATTCACGGTGCGGGCATCGTGCACCGCGACCTCAAGCCGTCCAATGTGCTGCTCGCCGCGGACGGGCCGCGCGTCATCGACTTCGGTATCGCGTACGCGGCCGACGCGACGTCGCTCACCGGCAGCGGCGTCACCATCGGCACCCCGTCGTTCATGGCGCCGGAGCAGGCCGCCGGCAGCCGGGTCACTCCGGCCACGGACATCTTCGCCCTCGGGCAGGTCGCGGCGTACGCGGCCACGGGGACACCGGCGTTCGGCGAGGGGACCTCGCACGGCGTGCTCTACCGGATCGTGCACGAGGATCCCGACCTCACCGGTATCCCGGTACGGCTGACGGAGCTGGTCGGCCGGTGCCTGGCCAAGGACCCGGATGCCAGACCGTCGGTGGCCGAGGTCATCGCGCTCTGCCAGACCGCGAATGCGGAGACGGTGCTGCGCCGCCCCGAGGACTGGCTGCCGAGCCCGGTCGCCGCCGACATCACCGTACGGGCGGCGGCTCCGGCCCCTGCCCAGACCCCGCCGCCCCCGCCCACCGCCCCGGCTGTGGCCGCCAGCCCGTCCGTGGGCTACTCCCCCACCGCGCCGGCGGCCCCGAGCACGCCTCCCCCGGGGTTCGGCCCGGCTCCCACACCGCCGCCGGGCCAGTCGCCGCAGACCCCGTATCCCGCCCAGGCCCAGGCCGCGCATCCCACTCAGCCTGCTCAACCCGTTCAGAGTCCCCAGCAGTTCACCGGCGGGGGCCCGTCGCAGGCGCATGCCCCGACCCAGTTCCCCACCGGGTACGGGTATCCGGCTCAGGACCGGACATATCCCGGCCACGGCCTGCCGCAGGCCGCCGCCCAGCCGCCGCAGTCGCCCGGGCCCGCCAGGCGCAAGGGTGGCCGGGTGGCCGCCATCGCCATCGCCGCCGCACTGCTCTTCGGTGTCGCGGGCGGCGGAACGGCGTACTTCCTGCTCAAGGACGACGACAAGAAGACGCAGAGCGACGACTCGGCGAAGGACAAGAACACCCCCGCCGACAAGGGGAGTTCGTCGCCCGGCACGGATGAGGGCGGCGGTACGGGCGGCGGGGACGATCCGAAGCCTCCCGCCAAGGCGGACCCGGACCCGGCCGACTACAAGTCCATCAACCTCCCGGCCGGCTACCACCTGACGCTCGGGGACGAGGACGTGCACCCCCAGGACGGCGAGGACGGCGGATACGAACTGTCCTACGACACCGGCGGATACCTCGACGCGGAGAGCGAAGGCGGACGCCTCGTCCTGCTCGACCCCGGGCAGGACGGGTCGTTGGACACCTGCCGCTCGGAGACCCGGTTCACCACGAACATCTACGTGGACAAGCTCTCCAAGGGGCGGCAGATCTGCATCACCACGGGGACGGGGCATCTGGCCCTCCTGACGTACCAGGGCCACTCCCCCGAGGACTCGACCAGCGACTACATGACGATCGACGTGACCGTCTGGCGCAACGCGGTCGGCTGACCGCACAGTCGCGGTACGGCGACGACCGGGGCGGGACACCGCACAGTCGCGGTACGGCGACTGCCAGGCGCAGGTGCTCCCGGCAGTCGCCCTACCGCCCCGCCCCCTCTCACGGGGCCTGCGCACCCCCCAGGAGCGCGCGCTCCACGTGCGCCGTGACCACCCAGTTCGGCGCGTCCACGATCTCGGAGATCTTCAGGTCCGCCGCCACGCTCGCCAGCAGGTAGGCGTCCTGCGGGACGAGCCCCGTCCTGGCCGAGACCTCGTCGATCAGCGCGCGGACGGCGTCCTTCGCCGCCTCCGTCAGATCCGGGCCGATGCCCGTCGTGGCCAGGGCGGCGCCGGCCCGGGCGCTGACCGGATCCGTCTCGATGACCGGGGTGCGGGGCGCCGCGCCCTTGCGGACGTCCACCCGCAGCCGCGCGGTCGCCCGCGTCTCGATCCCCGTGCCGCAGACCTCGCCGTCCCCCATCGCGGCATGCGCGTCGCCCGCCGACAGCAGGGCGCCCTCGACCCCGACGGGCAGGATGAGCCGGGCGCCGGGGCCCAGGTGCCGGATGTCCATGTTGCCGCCCCAGCGGCGGGGCGGGATGACCGAGTGCGGTCCCGGCTCGGGCGGGGCGACGCCGATCGTCCCGATCATCGGCACCACCGGGATCCGCAGGCCGGGCAGGAGTTCGGCGTATCCGTCGGCGATGGCGGAGATCCGCAGGTGCGGGTCGGGGAAGTCCTCGGTGAGCAGCCCGAACCCGGGCAGGCAGGCCGTCCAGCCCCACTCCCCGACCTGTACGTCGAGGATGTCGACGACCAGCGCGTCCCCGGGCTCGGCACCGGTCACGTGGAGCGGTCCGGTGACGGGGTTGAGCGTGCCGAAGTCGAGCTCGTTGAGATTGGCGGAGGTCGAACCGGCGGTCAGCTGCCCGCCGCTCGCGTCCTGGAACTCCAGGACCGCCTCGTCACCGGGGAAGAGCGTGGCGACGGGCTTGACCGTCCGGTCCCAGGCGTGGTGCACCTGTCCGCGGTGGATGCTGAAGTCACTCATGAACGGTGGGGCCTCCAGGTCGAGTTCGGCTGAAGCGGTACGCGGTACACGTACGGAGCCGCGGCGGCTGCCGTCCGTACGGCACGGCCGATCCTGGCGCGGGGACCCCGGCTTGCACAACACGTCGGCTTCCACCACACGTCCGGTCCCGGCCCGTCCCGTCCCGTCCCGTCCCGTCCCGTCCCGTCCACGAGGGCCCGGCTCCGCGGGCCGCCGATATTCACGGGTGCGGCTCCGGCCCGGCATGTAGGTTGCGGGGATGTCTGCCTCACTCCGCCTCATACCGGTCACGTCCGACAACGTCGAGGAAGCCTGCTCGCTGAAGATCCGCCCGGACCAGGACGGGCTCGTGAAGCCGGTCTCCTGGTCACTGGCCCAGGCCTACGCCGCACCCGACACCGCGTGGCCCCGGCTGATCGTCGACGGTGAGCGGATCGTGGGCTTCGTCATGGCCTTCCTCGACGTGCGGTTCGCCCCCGGGCAGCCGGACGACCGGCTGCGTTCCGGACTCTGGCGGCTGAACATCGCCGCCGCACAACAGACGCGCGGATACGGGCGGTTCGCAGTGGAGGCGGTCAACGACGAGCTACGGCGACGCGGGCAGACACGTACGACCGTGTCGTACGTCCCCGGCGCGCACGGGCCCGAAGGGTTCTACCGCAAGCTCGGATTCCGGACGACCGGCGAGCTGAGCGGCGACCAGGTGGTGGCCGAGCTCGACCTGGCCGTGCGCCGGTAGAGCGCGGGGACGGGAATGAGCGGCCGCGGCTTCCGGGTTGTCCGAGCATGTCGACGACGCCACGTGTGATCCTGCTGCTGTCCGGAAGCCTGCGGTCCGGTTCCTCCAACGAGACGGCCCTGCGCACCGCTCAGGCCGTGGCGCCCCCGGGAGTACGCACCGTGCTCCACGAGAGCCCGGCCGCGCTCCCCCATTTCAACCCCGATGACGACGTCGAACCACTGCCGGAGCCGGTGGCCCGGCTGCGGGCGGCGATCGAGGCCGCCGATGGCCTGCTGATCTGTACGCCGGAGTACGCGGGGACCCTGCCGGGGGCGTTCAAGAACCTGCTGGACTGGACGGTCGGCGGGACGGAGATCTGCGACAAGCCCGTCGCCTGGGTCAACGCCGCCGCACCCGGTCGCGGCCAGGGCGCGGAGGCGACGCTGCGGACCGTGCTCGGCTACACGGGCGCGACAATCGTCGAGGCGGCCTGTGTACGGGTTCAGGTGGACCGGGAGGCGGTCGGGGCGGACGGGGTCATCACGGAGCCGGGGGTGCGGGAGCAGCTCGGAAAGGTGCTCACGGTGCTGGCGGAAGCGTCCGGGCAGACCTGCCCGGACTCCCCAGGGGGAACAGACGGGTGACCGCGGCCACGGCCACGGCTCCTGCGGGGCGGGCCTCGGGGTGCTGGTCCCGGTGGCGGTATCCGGCCAGCAACAGGCGGATGGACCGGGCGAGTTCGGCCGCCTCCGCCGGGGTGAGATGGACCACGGCGCTGAAGGACTCGTCCTGCTGCCACTCGGCCGGCGCCTGGTCGCGGTGGCTCAGCCAGTGCCGGTAGCTCTCGTCCTCCAGGCCGCGTGCGAGTGCCTCGAACTCCTGCGGCGCCTCCCGGCCCCGCTCGCGTTCCTGTCCGTGCCCCTGCTCGCGTTCCTGTTCTTGCCCACGCGTGTCCCCCTGCCGCCGGCCCGACTCCTGCGCGGACTCCCATCGGAGCCGCCACGGCCGGGCCCGGCCGCCGCTGCGGGGCACCTCCTCGATCAGTCCGTGCCGGGCGAGTTGGCGCAGATGGAAGGAACAGAGCCCGGAGCTGTGACCGAGGCGCGCGGCTGCCTGCGTGGACGTGACCGTGCCGGCCTCGGCGAGCAGGTCCAGCAGGGCCACGCGCACGGGATGGTCCGGGAGCGGTTGGCGGGCGCGCTGCGGCTGCGGGTCCGTGGCTGCGGCTTGACGCTTTTCATCGCTCATTTTGCAAAGGGTGCTACTTTGCAAAGCGTTTGGTCAAGCCGGCCGGAGCCGCCCGCCCCGGCCGACTCCGTTGTGCGCGGAAGGCGTTGATGCTCCATGTCTGTCGGGTTCGGTGACACCTCGCAGGACCGCCGGGTGCGCGTGCAGGGCGTACCCGTCGCGTCCTATCCCCGGCTCGCACCCGAGGTCGAACGGGGCGCGGTGCGCCGTATCACCGTCGTGGGGGAGGACGTGCTGCACCGCCCGTGCCGGGAGGTCACCGAGTTCGGCACGCCGGAGCTCGCGCGCCTGGTCGACGACATGTTCGCCACGAACCAGGTGGCCGAGGGCGCCGGGCTCGCCGCCAACCAGGTCGGTGTGGACCTGCAGTTGTTCATGTGGGACATCACCGACGAGTGGGGAGTGCGCCACGTCGGGCACATCGCCAATCCCGTCCTGGACGAGGTGCCGGCCGAACAGCGCAGGCTGGTCGAGGAGTCCGAGGGCTGTCTGTCCGTTCCCGGGCCCTACCGCATGGTGCCCCGCCTCGACCGTACGGTCGTACGCGGCCGGGACAAGGACGGCAGTCCGCTGGTGATCGAGGGCCGGGGCTACTTCGCCCGCTGCCTCCAGCACGAGACGGACCACCTGCGCGGCCGCCTCTACCTGGACCGGCTCGGCCATCGGGAACGCAGGACGGCTCTTCGCGAGATGGCCACCGCCAAGGAGGAGATGTTCGCCCGGCGGGCCGCGTCGGCCGCGAAGCTGGGCAAGTGACGTCGCGTCAGGGGCGTGTTCAGGGTTCCGAGATCGCAGGCCCCGGGAGCATCGGGCCCCCCGGGATCAGCGGTAGTCCTCCGGATGACCCTGCATCCAGGTGTTGATGCGGTCACGCGTGCCGATCAGATCCTTGAAGTGCTTCTCCAGGTTGGCCGTTGAGGTGTCACCGGCCAACCGGGTGCGCAGCGCGGCCGTCCACGCCAGAGGCTCCTTGAAGTGGCCGGGACCCTGCTGGTCCGCCTTCATCGAGGCGTCCAGCCCGGTCAGTTCCTCGTTCACCCGGCCCAGGAAGTAGGCACAGTCACCGGCGCCGGGAGTGCAGGTGTCGTCGAGGGTGGCCTGGAGGCCGGCGAAGGCGTCCCGCACCTCCTCGGGTCCGGGCGACGCTCTCTGCGCGTCGTCGCCGTCAGCCGCAGCCTCCTGCCCGCCGCCGTCCGCGCCCGCCGTCTCCGCGGCGACCTCGGTCGTACCGGCCCGGTCCGCCGACTCGTACACCGACGGTGCCACCTGCGGGACCTCGTCGCCGGGCCCGTGCGATTCGGTCGCCCTGGAGCAGCCCACCAGAGATGTCACCAGAGCGGCGGCCACCGCGAGTGCGGCAGCATGTCTTCGGGTGTGGATACGGGCGCGGATACGAACAGTCACAAGAGGCCCCCCTCATCGGATGGCCCAGACCATACCCTGACCGCTCAGCCGGTGATCAGCTTCTGGAGTGCGGGAGCGTAGAGGTCGGCGATGTGCTCCGGGGTGGCCAGGGCGCCTGCCCCCTCGCGGTGAAGGCTGAGGGTCGCGCCGAGGCCGAGGAGGTGTCCGGCCAGCAGCTCGGCGCGCAACGCGCGGTCCCGGCCGGTGAGCCGGTCGGTCAGGGCGTCGGTGACCTGTTCCTGGAAGCGGTCACGCAGCAGCGAGCGTTCGTCCTGGTTGCCCAGGGAGAACACCACGCGCAGGAGCGGGTCGGACTTCAGCTCGCGGCGGTGGGTCACCAGCGTGACGACCAGATGGCGGCCCAGCAGGCCGAGTGGGGCGTCGAGGAGCTCCGCCGCGGCCGGGCCGAAGTCGGCCACCGTGTTGAAGAGTTCCTCCTTGCGGCCGAAGTGCTTGACCACGAGAGCCGGGCTCACGCCCGCGTCCGCCGCGATCCGGCGGATCGTCACCTCGGCGTACGGGCGCTGGGTGAACGCCCGCCGCGCCGCGCGCAGGATCGCCTCCCGGCCGGTGCCCGCCTCCGCGGACCCGGTGGCCGGTGCGATGGCCTGGCCGCCGGTCATGCGCCCTCCTGGATCCGTGCCGTCCGCGCACCGCCCTCGCGGATGCCCGGGGCCTTGCGGCCTTCCCCGACCGTACCCGCCCCGGCACGCTTCGGGCCCGGCAGGAACAGCGTCACGGTCAGCGCCGCGAGCGCCGCGCCTGCCGCGATCACGAAGACCAACTGGTACGCGTGGAGGGTCGGAGCCGTACGACCCCCTGCCTGGAAAGTGATGTTGGCCAGGACGGCGGCCACCGTGGCGCTGCAGAAGGCCTGTCCGATCGACCGCATGAGGGTGTTCAGACCGTTGGCCGCCCCGGTCTCACTGACCGGGACTCCGCGCATCACGAGGGCGGGCAGGGCCGAGTACGCGATGGCCGTGCCCGAGGCGACGACCGTGGCACCGGCGATGATCAGCCAGAGGCTGTGGCTGGTGAAGTAGCGCACGCCGTAGCCGACGGCGATGATCCCGGCGGCCAGCGCCAGGCTGACCTTCGGGCCGTGCTTGGCGGATATCCGCGCCGACACGGGCGAGAGCGCCACCATCGCCACACCACCCGGCAGCAGGCAGAGACCGCTGACGACGAGGGACGCACCGAGCCCGTACCCCGTCGCCTTCGGCTCCTGCACCATCTGGGCGGTGACCAGCGAGTTCGCGTAGAACGCGAAGCCGATCAGCAGCGCCGCGACGTTGGTGAGCAGCACGGCGGGGCGGGCGGAGACCCGCAGGTCGACCATGGGCGTCGTGACGCGGAGCTCGTACGCGCCCCAGAGCAGCGCCACCACGACGGCGGTCCCGAGCAGGCCGACCGTCCGCACCGATCCCCAGCCCCAGTCGGCGCCCTGGGTGACCGCGAGCAGCAGGCAGACGAGCGCGGCGGACAGGCCGAGCGCACCGACCACGTCGAAGCGGCCACGGCTGCGCACCGGGGACTCCGGCACACAGCGCAACACCAGCGCGATGTCGATGAGCCCGATCACACCGGAGACCCAGAACATGGTGTGCCAGTCGAAGTTCTCCACGACGACCGCGGCGATCGGCAGACCGACGGCCGCCCCGATCCCGAGGGTGGAGCTCATCAGCGCGACGGCCGACAGGACCCGCTCGGGCGGCAGTTCGTCGCGCAGGATGCTGATGCCCAGCGGTACGACGGCGATCGCCGCGCCCTGCAGGGCACGGCCGGTGATCAGCACCCCGATGTGGGAGCTGACCGCGCACAGCACCGAACCCACCACCAGCACCGCCAGCGAGGCGACCATCACCCGCCGCTTGCCGTACATGTCGCCGACCCGGCCGAGGACCGGGGTGAAGACCGCGCCGGTGAGGAGCGTGACCGTGACCAGCCAACTCGCGGCGGCGGGGGTGGCGCCGGTCAGCTCGGGGATGTGCGGCAGCAGCGGGACGACGATCGTCTGCATGACCGCGACCACGACACCGCAGAACGCCAGCACGCCGACCGCGAAGCGGGGGTGCGGGGCCTGGACGGCTGGGGTCGCGGATGCGGGATCGGCTGGGACCGGTATGTCCGCTGGCATGGTTCTCCGTACGGTGCTCGGCGTCATGGGGGTGTACGTGCGTTCACCCCCAGGGTAAACGCACGTACACCCCCTCGGCGACGGGGCGTCCGCAGACCGCGTTAGCCTCGCATCCGGGAGCCGGACCGGGACGCGGTACCGGACCACGGACGAGAACAGGCGGAGGTGGCTGCGATGGCGAGGATTCCGGCAGCGGCGGTGGCGGCGGGCGGACTGGTCGGCGGCTACGCCGTCGCACGGTGGACCAGGAAGCGGCCGCTGGGCGGCGTCGCCCTCGCCGCCGCGGGCACGGCGGCGGCGTACGAGTGGAACCGTCAGGCCGGTCCGCGTGCCGCCGTCGGGCTGACCACCGCGTATGTCGCCGCCTTCGCCGGGTCGCACCCGCTGGCCAAGCGGATCGGTGCGTGGCCGGCGGTCTTCACCGTGGCGGGCACGGTGGCCGCGGCGTCCTGGGCGGTCACGCGGCGCGCGGCCTGAGCGGTGCGCTCCGGGGGGCGCGGGTGCGGGGCGCGCGGGTACCGGCCGGCCCCGGGGCGTCCGGGGAGCCGCTTGTCCTCAATCGCCGGACGGGCATGATTCTTCGGGTCAGCCTCCCAGGGCTCGGGACACCGAATAGATCACCAGGCCCGCCAGTGCGCCCACCACCGTGCCGTTGATGCGGATGAACTGCAGGTCACGGCCGATGTGGGCCTCGATCTTCCTGGATGTCTGGTCCGCGTCCCAGCCGGCCACCGTGTCGCTGATCAATGACGTGATCTCCGCCCGGTACGTCGTCACGACGTACACCGCCGCGTCCTCCAGCCAGCCCTCCAGTTTCGACTGGAGGCGGCCGTCCGTCGCCAGGCGGGCGCCCAGGGACATCAGGGAGGCCCGGGCGCGCAGGCGCAGTTCGCTCTGCTCGTCCTCGGCTGCCGCGATCACCATCGCGCGGACCGAGGACCACGCGGACGCGATGACGTCCTGGACCTCGCCCCGGCCCAGGACCTCCGACTTGAGGCGCTCCACCCGGGCACGGGTCTCCGAGTCCGTCTGGAGGTCGGCCGCGAAGTCCGTCAGGAACGTGTCGATCGAGCCGCGCGCCGGGTGCCCCGGCATGTCGCGCATCTCCGTGAGGAAACGCAGCAGCTCCTTGTAGACCCGCTCCCCCACCCGCTTGTCGACGAACCGCGGGGTCCAGCCCGGTGCGCCGCCCTGCACCGCGTCCATCACCGAGTCGCCGTGCAGCACCAGCCAGTCGTGCGCCCGGACACACACCAGGTCCACCACCTTGCGGTGGCCGCCGTCCGCGACGACCTTCTCCAGCATCTTGCCGAGGCCCGGGCCGATCTCCGCCGCGTTCGCCCGCCGGGTGATCGCCTCACCGACCACGGCCTGCACATCCGAGTCGCGCAGCACCGTCAGCGCACCGCGCAGCGCGGTCGCCAGCTCGGCCGTGACCCGGTCCGCGTGCTCCGGCTCGGCGAGCCAGGCACCGAGCCGGCCGCCGATGCCGAGGGAGTGGATCCGGTCCCGTACGACACCGCCCGACAGAAAGTTCTCGCCCACGAAGGAACCGAGAGAGGCCCCGAGCTGGTCCTTCTTCGTGGGAATGATGGCGGTGTGCGGAATCGGCAGACCGAGCGGACGCTTGAAGAGTGCCGTGACGGCAAACCAGTCGGCCAGCGCACCCACCATGCCCGCCTCGGCGGCCGCGGCAACGAAGCCCGGCCAGCCGCCCACCCCCTCGTTCTTCGCCCAGGTGGCGAGCACGTAGACGAGCGCGACCAGCAGAAGGAGGCCCGTGGCCGTGGTCTTCATACGGCGTACGCCGCGCCGCTTCTCCTCATCGGCCGCGGTGTACGCGAACGACGCCAGAGAGGCGGAGGGGCGGCCGGCAGCCGCTCCCTCGCCCTCCCGCGTGCCCGCGTCCCCGTCCGGGCTCGCGTCCGTACCGGCCGCCGGCTCGCCGGGTCCGGTTCCTTCGGTACGTTTCATCCGCTCCACCCGTCCGCGTACGCATCGCCCCCCGACGCCCCGTACGCATTGTCCTTACCTGACCTACTCCCGGGCCGCACGTTGAGTTCCCCGCGCCCTGCCGCATCATGGAACCGGTCCACCAACAGAGGAGAGACACCGCCCATGCCCAGGCGCCAGGGGTACGCCCTGCTCATAGCCCTTGTCGCGGGTACCGCCGCGCTCGCCGCCGTCGTGGCGTTCGCCGGCTCGCTGCTGTTCTCCGGCCCCCGGGCGAAGGCGTCCGCCGCCGCCGCCGGGCCGCAGAACAACGCCCGGGGGTCCGCGGCACCGGCCCACTCCTCCGGGCTCTGGCTCGCCACCTGGGCGGCCGCGCCCGTCCTCGGGGCAGCCGACCCGAACCACGACCAGGACCCCGCTCACCGCACCATCCGTAACGTCGTGCACACCAGCATCGGCGGCAACGCGGCCCGCATCACCCTGTCCAACCTCTTCGGGACCCAGCCACTGCTGATCGACAACGTCACCGTGAACACCCGCCCCGTGACGTTCCGTGGCGCCCCGACCACCACCGTCCCGGCCGGCCGGGAGATCGTCAGCGACCCCGTCGTCGTGCCGGTCGCCGCCGACGCCGACCTCGTCGTCACCCTGCGCACCCCCACCGCCCGCGGCCCGGTCACCGTGCACCCCAACAGCCACCAGAGCTCCTACGTGGAGACCGCGGGCGGCACCTGGCGCAGCACCTCCTGGCGCTACCTCACCGCCGTCGACGTGCACAGCCCGAACGCGACCGGCACCGTCGTCGCGCTCGGCGACTCGCTCACCGCCGGCACGGGCTCCACCACCGACGCGAACACCCGTTGGCCCGACATCCTCTCGGACCGGCTGAACGGCCGGTACGCGGTGGTGAACCAGGGCATCGGCGGCAACCGCCTCCTGCGCGACGGCATCGGGCAGCGCGCCCTGGGCCGCTTCGACCGCGACGTGCTGGGTGTGACCGGCGCGAAGACCGTCATCATCGCCCTCGGTATCAACGATGTGCAGGGCTTCCCCCAGGAGAAGGACCCGCAGCGGATCACCGACGCGCTGCGCACCATGACGGAGCTGGCCCATGCGCACGGACTGCGGGTCATCGGCGCCACCCTGATGCCCTACGACGGCTACCGCAGCTGGAGCCCCGCCCAGAACGCCGTACGCACCCAGGTCAACAAAACGATCCGGGCCGGCGGAGTCTTCGACCAGGTCCTCGACTTCGACCGCGACATGCGCGACCCGGCCCACCCGGAGCGGCTGCACCCCGCCTACGACTCGGGTGACCACCTCCACCTGAACGACGCGGGCTACCGGCGGCTGGGCTCCCTGGTGGACCTGACCGATCTCGTACGTGTCCGCCCCTCGTCCGACGCGCTCTGACGAGCGGCAGGGCCGGCGCGGAACGGAGTGACAGGCGCTTCGTCCGCGGTGCGAGAACCCTTCCCGCTACTTGCTCCTGTTCGCGCCGGCGCCCCCGTCACCCTTCTTCAGCCGGCCCCGGGCGCGCTCCGCGTCCCGCAGCCGCTGCCTGTCCGCCTTGCTCCGCTTGCGCTCCACACCGACGCCGCCCATCAGCGCGAAGCCGGTGATCCGCACCCGGGGCGCATCCGGTGCCGGGACGCCGTCGTCCTTGCCGTGCTCCCCGAAGCCGCCCATGACGCCGATGCCCCGGACCTCCACATTCAGGTCAGGCGGGACCGTCACCTGCATGCCCCCCATGATCGCGAAGCAGCGGATGACCACCTCGCGGTCCTCGAAGTTCGCCTCGCGCAGATCGATCTCACCGCCGCCCCACATCGCGAACGCGGTGAACTTCCGGGCGACCGTCCAGGTCCCCCGGCGGCGGAACCCGCCCCAGAACGCGAAGGCGCCGCCCGACGTCGCCGGCTTGCCCACCCGGTCCGCCCAGCGGGCCATCGAACCGGCCCCCGGCTGCCCCGCGTCCACCGGCGCCACCGCGGCCCCCGCACCCGGCAGATCGCGGACGATCGGGACCAGCTCCCCGTGCGTGCGCGCCTTGTAGGTGGCATCGAGGCGCTGGTCGAACTCCGCCATCTCCAGCCGCCCTTCGGCCACCGCCTCGCGCAGGATCTCGGCAATACGTTCGCGCTCGGCGTCGGAGGCACGCATGTCCGGAAGTTCGCTCGTCATACCGCGCAGCCTATTGAACGCGTACGCCTCCGTCACCGATCTACGATCCGGTAGCCGACGCGTACATCTTCGCGATCACGGCCTCGATGTCCGGCTCCCGCACCGAAAGATCCACCAGGGGGTACTCCGCGGCGATCCGTGCCACCAGGGGCGCCGCCGAAGCGGACGCCGGGAACGCCAGCCACTGCCGGGGCCCCTCCACCTTCACCGTACGCACGGACGGCTCCGACTCCAGCCGGATCGGCGGGAGTTCGCGTTCCAGATCCACCACCAGCGTCCGCTCGCTCTCCCCCACCTCGTGCAGACCCGACAACGCCCCGTCATACATCAGCCGGCCGTGGTCGATCACCATCACCCGGTTGCACAGCTGCTCGATGTCCGTCAGATCGTGGGTGGTGAGCAGCACCGTCGTGCCGCGTTCCGCGTTCAAGTCCCGCAGGAATCCACGGACCTTGGCCTTGGACACCACATCGAGGCCGATCGTCGGCTCGTCGAGGTACAGCACCTCGGGATCGTGCAGCAGCGCCGCCGCGATGTCACCCCGCATCCGTTGCCCCAGTGACAGCTGACGCACCGGGACGTCCAACAGGTCGCCCAGGTCGAGGAGTTCGATACAACGGTCCATATTGGCCCGGAAGCGCGCGTCGGGAACCCGGTACATCCGGTGGACCAGCCGGTAGGAGTCACGCAGCGGCAGGTCCCACCAGAGCGTCGTGCGCTGCCCGAAGACCACACCGATCCGGTGCGCCAGCCTCGTACGCTCCCGGGAGGGGTCGATACCCGCCACCCGCAGCGAACCGCCACTCGGGGTGAGGATGCCCGTCAGCATCTTGATCGTCGTCGACTTCCCCGCCCCGTTCGGGCCGATGTAGCCGACCATCTCACCGCGCGCCACCCGGAAGCTGATGCCGTCGACGGCCCGCACCTCGCGGCGCTCCGCGCGCATGAAGCCCGTGCGGCGGCGGACGTCGAAGACCTTCTCCAGGCCGTTCAGTTCGATGAAGCCGTCGTCCCCGCCGTCCCCTCCGCCCCCGCCGTCCGTTGTGCCGAAGTCGCCGTCCACGCCGGTTGCCGCGCCCATGTCCGATGTTCCGTCCCGCTCGATGTCCGTCAACTTCCCGTACTCCGGTAGGCCCGCAGCCCCGCACGCCAGGCCAGACCTGCGGCCACCCAGCACGCGGCCGCCACCAGCGGCGGCAGGAACGCCACCCAGTGCGGCAGGCCCAGCGGATACTCCCGGTCCAGCACATACAGGGCCGGCAGCCAGTTCACGAAAGCCAGCGGCACCACGAACGTCACCCCGCGCACCAGGTCCTTCGCGAAGACCGTCGGCGGGTACTGGAGCATCGTGCTCCCGCCGTACGTGAACGAGCTCTGCACCTCGGCGGCGTCCTGCGCGAAGAACTGGAAGCCGGCCCCGGCCGCGAACACCGCCGCGAAGATCGCCGCCCCGCTCAGCAGCATCAACGGCATCAGCAGCACCTTCAGCACCGTCCACTCGATGTCCAGGGTCACCAGCGCGTAGCCGAGCACCAGCAGCCCCTGCGTGATCCGCCCCAGCCTGCGCAGCGCGAACCGGTCCGCCGCGACCTGCGCGAGCACCGGAACCGGCCGCACCAGCAGCGTGTCCAGCGTCCCGTCCCGCACCCGCCGGCCCAGCCGGTCCATCGAACCCATCGTCAGATCGGCAAGACCGAACGCCGTACCCGAGGCCCCGTACAGCAGGGCGATCTCCGGCAGCGTGTAGCCGCCCAGCACATCCACGTGCGAGAACATCAGCAGGATCGCCACGAAGTCGAACGCCGTCACCGCGAAGTTGCCGAAGGCCGTCATCACGAACGACGCCCGGTAGGCCATCGTCGAGCGCAGCCACATCGCCGCGATCAGCCCGTACGCCCGGACCCCCTCGACCAGCCGCGACCGGGACTCGAACACCACGACGGGCTCCGCCACCGTCTCCACCGCCTCAGCCACCCTGGACCACCACCCTCCGCGTCGCCACCGACTGCAGGAGCCGCCCGGCGAACAGCAACGCCAGCGCCCAGCCCGCCTGGAACCCGTACACCCGCACCAGACCCCAGCCCGTGTGCTTGCCGAGGAACACATCCGCCGGCACCTGCAGCAGCGCCGACCACGGCAACGCCCGCGCCACCTCGCCCAGCAGCCCCGGGAACAGATTCAGCGGCAGCATCAGACCGGAGAAGAACATCCCCGCCAGGAACGACATCTGCGTCGCACCCGCCCCGTCCATCAGCCAGAACGCCGACAACGCGACCAGATAACGGATCGCGAAACTGACCACGACCCCGAGCGCCACCGCGACGAGAAACGCCGCCCAGACCCCGGCCGACCCCGGCATCGCCAGATCGAATGCCAGCGAACCCAGCACCATCGGCACGATGCCGCGCCCCAGCAGATGAAACGCGGCCCGCCCCAAGTCACCGGCAAGCCACCACAGTTGAAGATCGATCGGCCGGTAGAGATCGACCGCGATATCGCCGTTGCGGATCCGCTCGACCAGCTCGTCCTCGAAACCGCCGCCCATCATGGCGCACGTCATCAGCAGCGCCTGGCCCAGCCACACGTACGTCAGCGCCTGCGACATGTCGTAACCACCGAGCTGCGGACGCTCGTCCCACAGCGCCACATACGTGTACGCCATGATGAAACCGAAGACGGTGTTGGTGAACACCCCCGCAGCCGTCGCGATCCGGTACGTGGCATAGCGCCGGAACCCGCCCGCCGCCACCACCGCATAGACCCGCACAGCACACCACCCCCCGGACTCGGGCATCCGCGTGCGGACACCAAAGCGCACGAGCCTAGACCAGCCGGGGCAACCGCCGCGACCGCTTTTCGGAGGTCGATCCGGGGGTTATTCCGCAGAAAAGTGCACTATGGGGGAACTGACCGCGGCCGAGGAGTCTGCACCGACATGAGCGACGAGCCACAGCAGCAGAGCGAGGACCCCGCCCCCCGGGGCTGGAGCCCCAGAGACCTGCCTGCCGGCGCTGCCGCCCCCGGAGACCAGGGCGCCCCGGACACGGACCCCACCACCGGGAAGAACGGGACGAAGCAGAAGAAGCCCAAACGCCCCAAACGCACGGGCTGGCGCCGCGCCGTCCCCACCTGGCGGATGGTGCTCGGCGGCATCCTCCTCATCGCACTGGTCCTGATCGGCGGCTTCATCGCCGGGTACGAACTCGTCGACATCCCCTCCGCCAACGCCAGCGCCACCGCCCAGTCCAACGTCTACCTCTACAAGGACGGCAGCGTCATCGCCCGCGACGGCGAGGTCAACCGGGAGAACATCAAACTCGCCCAGGTACCGCGCACCGTCCAGCACGCCGTCCTCGCCGCCGAGGACCGCGACTTCTACTCCGAACGCGCCATCGACATCAAGGCGATGTTCCGGGCCGGCTGGAACACCCTGACCGGCAAGGGCAAACAGGGCGGCTCGACCATCACCCAGCAGTACGTCAAGAACTACTACCTGGGCCAGGAACAGACCGTCGGCCGCAAGATCAAGGAGTTCTTCATCTCGATCAAGCTGGGCCGCGAGGAATCCAAGAACCAGATCTTCGAGGGCTACCTCAACACCAGCTACTTCGGCCGCAACGCCTACGGCATCCAGGCCGCCGCCCAGGCCTACTACAGCAAGGACATCGGCGACATCACCACCGCCGAAGGCGCCTACCTCGCCTCCCTGCTCAACGCGCCCAGCGCCTACGACGTCATCACCCACCCCGAGAACAAGAGCGCGGCCCTCGCCCGCTGGAACTACGTACTCGACGGCATGGTCAAGGAGAAATGGCTCACCGCCGCCCGGCGCACCGCCATGGCCTTCCCGGCGCCCGGCCCGGTCAAGCCCGCCAACAGCCTCTCCGGCCAACGCGGCTACATCGTCCAGGCCGTCGAGGACTACCTCGTCCGCAACGACATCCTCGACGAGAAGACCCTCGCGACCCGCGGCTACCGGATCACCACCACGCTGGAGAAGAAGAAGCAGAACGCCCTCGTCGAAGCCGTCGACGACAACGTCATGTCCAAGACGAGCAAACAGAACAAGGCCGACCGCGACGTCCGCGTCGGCGGCGCCTCCATCGACCCCGCCACCGGCCGCGTCGTCGCCATGTACGGCGGCATCGACTACACCAAGCAGTACGTCAACAACGCGACCCGCACCGACTACCAGGTCGGCTCCACCTTCAAGCCCTTCGTCTTCACCTCCGCCGTCGCCAACGACTCCACCACCCAGGACGGCCGCCGCATCACCCCCGACACCATCTACGACGGCACCAACAAGCGCATGGTCCAGGGCCCCGACGGACCCACCGGATACGACCCGTCCAACGAGGACGACGTCGACTACGGCCCCATCACCGTCAGCACCGCCACCGACAAATCCGTCAACGCCGTCTACGCCCAGATGGCCGAGGACGTCGGCCCCGGCAAGGTCCGCCAGACCGCCGTCGACCTCGGCATCCCCAAGGACACCCCCGACCTCACCGCGTCCCCGTCCATCGCGCTGGGCCCCGCCACCGCCAGCGTCCTCGACATGACCGAGGCCTACGCCACCCTCGCCAACCACGGCAAGCACGGCACACACACCCTCGTCGACAAGGTCACCAAGGACGGCGAGACCGTCGAGCTCCCCGGCCGCGACACGAAACAGGCCGTCAGCCGCGAAGCGGCCGACACCACCACCTCGATCCTGCAGAGCGTCGTCGACGGCGGCACCGGCACCGCCGCCCAGGGCGCGGGCCGCCCCGCAGCCGGCAAGACGGGCACCGCCGAGGAGGACAAGGCCGCCTGGTTCGCCGGCTACACCCCGAACCTCGCCACCGTCATCGCCGTCATGGGCCAGGACCCCACCACCGGCGCCCAACAGCCGCTCTACGGCGCACTCGGACTGCCCCGCATCAACGGCGGCGGCGCCCCCGCCGAGACCTGGGCCCAGTACACCGGCGCCGCCCTGCGCGGCGCCCCCGTCAAGGACTTCGACCTCGACCTGGAGAGCGGCACCGACGAGACCGAGCTGCCCGACGAGGAGAGCACCGGCCCCGGCAACACCGGGCAGCCGACCGGAACACCCTCCAGCACCGGCCCGAGCACCCCGTCCAGCTCCCCGCACACCACCCCGACCGCCCCGGACCCCTCACCCGCCACCACCGGGCCCCCCACCGGCGGCACCGACACCGGCGGCAGCACGGACGGCGGAACCGGCACCGGGGACGGCGACAGCGGCGGAAACACGGACGGCGGCCCGGACACCACAGGCGGCCTCCTCGAAGGCGCCCGCGGCACCCGGGCCCCGGGCCGCCTGTAGCGGCGGAAAGGGGCGGTGGCGACGCGGTCAGTGACCCGACGTGGCCTTCAGCCCCACCACAGCCACCAGCAGCAGACACACGAAGAAGATCCGGGCCGCCGTCACCGGCTCGTGCAGCACCACCATGCCCAGCACCGCGGCACCCGCCGCACCGATACCCACCCACACGCCGTACGCCGTGCCGATCGGCAGCGTCCGCGCCGCATGGGACAGCAACACCATGCTCGCCACGATCCCGAGACCCGTGAACACACTCGGCCACAGCCGGGTGAACCCCTCGGTGTACTTCATCCCGATCGACCAGGCCACTTCCAGCAGACCGGCGATCACCAACAGAACCCACGCCACGACAGCACCTCCGACGACAGAACACGCGGAACAACACGGATGCGTCGTCTTTGCGGAAGCCCGGTACGGCGCGTCTCGTCGGGGTCCCACCACCGTAGCAAAAAACAGGCAAAAGGCCTGGTGACAACGGTCACCAGGCCTTTTGCAGGGACGTACGGGCTTACAGGCGCACGGGATCGCGGGGCTACGGGGTCACGGACACGCCGGGTTACGGGCTACAGATACAGCCCGGTCGAATCCACCGAGCCCTCGAAACGGTCCGCGGCCACCGCATGCAGATCCCGCTCCCGCATCAGCACATACGCCACGCCCCGCACCTCGACCTCGGCACGGTCCTCGGGGTCGTACAGCACCCGGTCCCCCGGCTCCACCGTCCGCACGTTCTGGCCCACCGCGACCACCACGGCCCACCCCAGCCGACGGCCGACCGCAGCCGTCGCCGGAATCAGGATGCCGCCGCCGGAACGCCGCTCACCCTCGGAAGAATCGGACCGGACCAGCACACGGTCATGCAACATCCGGATGGGCAGCTTGTCGTCCGCGTTCTCGCTCACGCCCCGCAACCTACCCGGCCACCCCGCACGGCCCAAGGCGGCCCCGGGGCGGCCGGCGCCTCCCGGGGCGGTCAACGCCTCCCGCGCCGCTTGGACGCGACGACCAGACCGACCACACCCACCACGAGCACCGCCGCCGGAATCACCCGCTCCAGCCGCGGAGCACCGTCCTCCGTCACGAACTGGGCCCGCACATCCGACACCGTCCGGTTCACCGCGACGAACGCACGCCCGGCCGTCCGGTCCACGGCCTCGGCGGCCTTCGCCTTCGCATCACCAACGATCGTCTTCGGGTGCACCCGCACCCCGATCTCATCGAGCACCACGGCAAGCTGCTCACGCCTGGTGATGATGTCCGCCTCGATCTGCGCAGGGCTCCTGGCATCCGACACTGCGCCGCCTCCGTGGTCCTCGTCCGGTAAACCTTCATCGACAGTCTGTCAGCTCGGACGCCCCCGCACCCGGCGGCACCCCTATTACCCTCGGTCCCGTACATCCCACGTACCAACGAGGAGAACCATGAGCGAGCGACTCCAGCCCGGCGACACCGCCCCCGCCTTCACCCTCCCCGACGCCGACGGCAACGACATCGCGCTCGCCGACCACAAGGGCCGCAAAGTCATCGTCTACTTCTACCCGGCGGCTCTTACCCCCGGCTGCACCAAGCAGGCCTGCGACTTCACCGACAACCTCGACCTCCTGGCCGGCGCCGGATACGACGTCATCGGCGTCTCCCCCGACAAGCCCGAGAAGCTCGCCAAGTTCCGCGAGAAGGAGAACCTCAAGGTCACCCTCGTCGGCGACCCCGCCAAGGAGACCCTGGAGGCCTACGGCGCCTTCGGCGAGAAGAAGCTCTACGGCAAAACGGTGACAGGAGTGATCCGCTCCACGATCGTCGTCGACGAACAGGGCAAGGTCGAGCAAGCCTTCTACAACGTCAA
This sequence comes from Streptomyces sp. NPDC058221, assembly GCF_042882365.1. Classification (NCBI taxonomy): domain Bacteria; kingdom Bacillati; phylum Actinomycetota; class Actinomycetes; order Kitasatosporales; family Streptomycetaceae; genus Streptomyces; species Streptomyces sp. NPDC058221. Next base: position 34,692 of record NZ_JBHVWF010000060.1, read on the forward strand.
GGCCACCGGACACGTCGCCAAGATCATCAAGGACCTCGGCATCTGACCCGACCGGCCGGACCGGGAACAGCGGCCGACCACTAGGCCGAATGGCCGAAAAAATGTGATGGACATCCCAATCCTTCGCCGATTCGGTTTGCGACCGCCATGACCGCGCAGAAGCCTTCCCTGGAACACCCACCGAGGAAAGGACCCGGCCATGGCGGCCTCCGACCCCCATCAGGCGGCCGACCCCGAAGCGGTCAAACGCCATCCCGCCCTCTTCCGGGCCATCCGGAAACGGAAGAACCCGAGGCTGCGCCGGACCGACATCACCGTCACCGACGACCAGGCCGTCAAGCGTGCCGTGAAGGCGGCCTCGCTCGGTAACGCCATGGAGTGGTTCGACTTCGGCATCTACTCCTACATGGCCGCCACCCTGGGCCACGTCTTCTTCCCGTCGGGGAGCGACACCACCCAGCTCCTCTCCTCCTTCGCCACCTTCGCCGTCGCCTTCCTCGTACGGCCCCTCGGTGGCATGTTCTTCGGCCCCATGGGCGACAAGGTCGGCCGCAAGAAGATCCTCGCCCTCACCATGATCATGATGGCGATCGGGACCTTCGCGATCGGCATCATCCCGTCCCACGGCTCCATCGGGATCTGGTCCCCCGTCCTGCTCATCTTCTTCCGGATGCTCCAGGGCTTCTCCACCGGCGGCGAGTACGGCGGCGCCTCCACCTTCATCGCCGAGTACGCCCCCGACAAGCGACGCGGCTACTTCGGCAGCTTCCTCGAATTCGGCACACTCGCCGGCTACGTCGGAGCCTCGGGCCTGGTCACCCTGCTCTACGCGCTCCTGGACACCCCGCAGATGGAGTCCTGGGGCTGGCGCATCCCCTTCCTCGTCGCGGGCCCGCTCGGCCTCGTAGGCCTCTACCTGCGACTGCGCCTCGACGAGACCCCGGCCTTCCAGAAGCTGGAGGGCGGCACCGCACACGCCACCGAGGCGGCGGACGGCGTCGAGACGAGCGCCAAGGGCGACCTCGGCAAGATCTTCCGCGACTACTGGCCGACGCTGATCCTCTGCATCTGCCTGGTCGGCGCGTACAACATCACCGACTACATGCTGCTGTCGTACATGCCGACGTACCTCTCCGACGAGCTCGGCTACAGCGAGACCCACGGTCTGCTCATCCTGCTCGCCGTCATGGTCTTCCTGATGCTGATCATCAGCCAGGTCGGCAAGCTCTCCGACCACTTCGGCCGCAAGCCGCTCCTCATGGCGGGCATGCTCGGCTTCCTGATCTTCTCCCTCCCCGCGTTCCTGCTCATCCGGCAGGGAAGCATTCCGGCCGTCTCGCTCGGCATGCTGATGCTGGGCCTCTCCCTGGTCTGCATGCTCGGCACGATGTCCGCCGCGCTCCCGGCCCTGTTCCCGACCCAGGTCCGCTACGGCTCCCTGTCGGTGGGCTACAACCTGTCGGCGTCGATCTTCGGCGGTACGACCCCGTTCGTCATCACCGCCCTGATCAGCGTCTCGGGCACCAACCTGATGCCGGCGTACTACGCGATGGGCGCGGCCGTGGTCGGCGTCATCGCCGTGGCCTGCATGAAGGAAACGGCCAACAAGCCGCTGGACGGCTCGCCGCCCTCGGTGGAGACGACCGAGGAGGCGGAGGAACTGGTGCACGCCCAGTCGCCGGACCCGAAGTTCTGAGCCCCGGACCCCGTCCCTGACCCCCTGACTGCACGGCCTGCCCGGTACGATGGGCCGACAGGCGGCCGTGGCGGAATGGCAGACGCGCGCCGGTTTAGGTCCGGGTGAGCTTCGCTCGTGTGGGTTCGAATCCCACCGGCCGCACCGCGTGACGGGCCGCCCCTCGGGGCGGCCCGTCACGTTGCTCACCCCACCAACTCCCGCACCACCGGCACCAACGCCCGGAACGCCTTGCCGCGGTGGCTGATCGCGTTCTTCTCCGCCGGGGTCAGTTCCGCGCAGGTGCGGGTCTCGCCCTCCGGCTGGAGGATCGGGTCGTAGCCGAAGCCCCCCGTGCCCGACGGCGTATGGCGCAGGGCGCCCAGCAGGCGGCCCTCGACCACGCGTTCCGTGCCGTCGGGGAGGGCCAGGGCCGCGGCGCAGGCGAAGTGGGCGGCACGGTGCGGGGTGTCGATGTCGGAGAGCTGGGCCAGGAGCAGGTCGAGGTTGGCCCGGTCGTTGCCGTGGGTGCCTGCCCAGCGGGCGGAGAAGATGCCGGGGGCGCCGCCGAGTACGTCGACGCAGAGGCCCGAGTCGTCGGCGATGGCCGGGTGGCCGGTGGCCCGGGCGAGGGCGTGGGCCTTGAGGAGGGCGTTCTCGGCGAAGGTGACGCCGGTTTCCTTGACGTCGGGGATCTCGGGGTAGGCGTCCGCGCCGACGAGTTCGTGGGTGAGGCCTGCGTCGGCGAGGATCGCGTGGAGTTCGGTGATCTTCCCGGCGTTGCGGGTGGCGAGGATGAGGCGGGTCATGGCTCGATTATCGCCGCCACCGGGAGCGCGGTTTACGGGGTGCAGACCTTGCCGATCTCCTTGGCCGCGTCGGTGACCGGGGTGATGTCGGGGGTGTCGTCGCCCTTGTCGATGGAGGCGCGGACGTTGCCGACGCCGGTGCGGAGGTCGTCGACGGCCTTGCCGAGGTCGGCGTTGTCGGTCTTGTCGCCGAGGTCGCCGAGTTCCTTCTCGATGGCGTCGAGTGCTTCGGAGGCCTGGCTGGGGTCGTTCGAGGCGTCTGTGACGGCCTGCTGGAGGTTGTTGACGCTGGTGGCGATGGCGTCGGCGGTCTGCACGCAGTCGATGGCCCTGTCGAGTGCTCCGCAGCCGGCTGCGGCGGTGACGGTGAGCAGTGCGGCGCTGATGGCCAGTGCGGTGCGGTGGCGTCGGTGTCGCGCGGCCATGGCGTGGTCCCTCCCCGGGTGCGGATACGCGGACGGGCGCACGGTTCGACCCGTGCGCCCGTACTCGTATCGACGCTGTGGAGTGGGTACTTGGTTGCTTCTTTACCCGGTCCCGCGTGCGGCTCCGGTCGGCTCTATTCGCCGAGGGTGCGGGTGAGGGCGTCGTTCTGGAACGCGGTGAGGTCGACGCAGCCGACGGTGGCCAGGTCGAGGAGGGCGTTGAGTTCCTTGCGGTCGAAGGGCTCGGCCTCGGCGGTGCCCTGGACCTCGACGAAGCGGCCGTCGCCGGTGCAGACGACGTTCATGTCGGTCTCGGCGCGGACGTCCTCCTCGTAGCGGAGGTCGAGGAGGGGGGTGCCGTCGACGATGCCGACGCTGATGGCGGAGACGGTGTCGGTGAGCGGCTTGCGGCCGTGCTTGATGATCTTCTTGCCCTGGGCCCAGGTGATGGCGTCGGCGAGGGCGACGTAGGCGCCGGTGATGGCGGCGGTGCGGGTGCCGCCGTCGGCCTGGAGGACGTCGCAGTCCAGGACGATGGTGTTCTCGCCGAGGGCCTTGTAGTCGATGACGGCGCGCAGCGAGCGGCCGATGAGGCGGCTGATCTCGTGGGTGCGGCCGCCGATCTTGCCGCGTACGGATTCGCGGTCGCCGCGGGTGTTGGTGGAGCGGGGGAGCATGGAGTACTCGGCGGTGACCCAGCCTTCGCCGCTGCCCTTGCGCCAGCGCGGGACGCCTTCGGTGACGGAGGCGGTGCAGAAGACTTTGGTGTCGCCGAAGGAGATGAGTACGGATCCTTCGGCGTGCTTGCTCCATCCGCGTTCGATGGTGACGGGGCGGAGCTGGTCGGGGGTGCGGCCGTCGATACGAGACATGGCGTCGACTTTATCGGGTGCGGGGGCCCTGTCGTTCCGGTGCGGGCGGGCTGTCCGGGGGTGGGTGCGCCGCAGGCCCCGTCCGGTGGGGGCGGGGCCTGCGGGGTGCCGGGTGGGTGGGCCCGTGCGGTTCAGCGGTGGGTCACATCATGTCTTCGATGTCGGCGGCGATGGGGTCTGCGTCGGTGCCGATGACGACCTGGATCGCGGTGCCCATCTTGACGACGCCGTGGGCGCCGGCGGCCTTGAGCGCGGCTTCGTCGACCTTGCTCGGGTCGATGACCTCGGTGCGGAGGCGGGTGATGCAGCCTTCGACCTCTTCGATGTTCTCGATTCCGCCGAGCCCGGCGACGATCTTCTCAGCCTTGCTGGCCATGGCCTTCTCCCTGGGTTTTCACGTACATGTGACGGCCCACCATGGGTCCGTTTCGTCACGGTAACGCACGGTTGGCCCAACTTCGCGGGCGAGCAACCGAGCCATCACCAATGATGACGATCACCGGTGCCCTGTCTTCCGGGCGGGCTCCGCACCGTACCTCAACTGGTCTACACCAGTGTGCAACGACCCCCAATTGTGTCTTGTTCCGGGAGGACGCCGATGAGCTCGAGCAGCGCAGCGATCCCACAGAAGCAGTGGTGGAACGGCCTCTTCCAGGGCCTCCAGAAGATGGGGCGCAGCCTTCAGCTCCCGATCGCCGTGCTGCCGGCGGCGGGCATCCTCAACCGGCTCGGTCAGCCGGATGTCTTCGGTGACGACGGTCTGGGCTGGACCAATATCGCCAAGGTGTTCGCGGCCGCCGGTGGTGCGCTGCTCGATTCGGGGCTCGGTCTTCCGCTGTTGTTCTGTGTCGGTGTCGCGATCGGCATGGCGAAGAAGGCGGACGGTTCGACGGCGCTGGCGGCCGTGACGGGTTTCCTTGTCTACTACGCGGTGCTGCATGCCTTCCCGGTGGACTGCGACGCCGGTTCGACGTTCGTGTCGGGCGGCACCTGGTTCGGTACGTGTGTCACGGACGACGCGCAGGTGACGGCGGCGGCGTACCAGAACCCGGGGGTGTTCGGCGGCATCGTGATGGGTCTGATGTCGGCCTGGTTCTGGCAGCGGTTCCACCGGGTGAAGCTGGTGGACTGGCTGGGCTTCTTCAACGGCCGGCGGCTCGTCCCGATCATCATGGCGTTCGTCGCGCTGCTCTTCGCGGCGCTGTGTGCGTGGCTGTGGCAGCCGATCGGTGACGGTCTGACGAGCTTCTCGAAGTGGCTGGTGGATCTGAACTGGCTGGGGTCGGGGATCTTCGGTGTGGCGAACCGCGCCTTGCTGGTGATCGGTATGCACCAGTTCCTGAACACGTTCGTCTGGTTCCAGTTCGGTGACTTCACCAAGCCGGACGGGACGGTCGTGCACGGTGACATCAACCGGTTCCTGGCGGGCGACCCCACGGCCGGTCAGTTCACCACGGGCTTCTTCCCGATCATGATGTTCGCCCTGCCGGCGGCCGCGCTGGCGATCTACCACTGTGCGAAGCCGCACCGTCGCAAGGCGGTCGGCGGCATGATGGTCTCGGTCGGCCTGACGTCGTTCGTGACGGGAATCACGGAGCCGATCGAGTACTCGTTCCTCTTCGTCGCGCCTCTGCTGTACGCGATCCACGCGGTGCTGACGGGTGTGTCGATGGCGCTGACGTGGGCGCTCGGGGTGAAGGACGGTTTCAGCTTCTCGGCGGGTCTGATCGACTACGTCATCAACTGGAGTCTGGCCACCAAACCTTGGCTGATCATCCCGATCGGGTTGGCCTTCGCCGTGGTGTATTACGTGATCTTCCGGTTCGCGATCACCAAGTTCAACCTCCAGACCCCGGGCCGGGAGCCCGAAGAGGTGGAGGAGGAGATCGAGAACAACCTCACGAAGTAGCCGCTGAGCGGGGGCTATGCCCCCTGCTACCAAGGCCCTCGGACCACTCGGTCCGGGGGCCTTCGCCATGTCACCGTGCGTGGGCGATGGCTACTGCGAAGTAGTCGGGAATCGCAGGTTCCTTATCTAACCCTCACCGTGCTAAAACTGGTCTACACCACTGAGTGGTCCAGACCACGTGGCACTCTGCCACGTTCCTTGAGTCGTCGCCCACCAAGATCCCTGTCCCTGGCGGCGCCTTGCCTACTGGAGGAAGTTGATGAGTACGGCCACCGCTACGGCGGCCCCCGCGAAGAAGCGGGGCTCCGGCCTGTTCCAGGGCCTGCAGAAGGTGGGGCGCAGCCTCCAGCTGCCGATCGCCGTGCTGCCGGCCGCGGGCATTCTGCTCCGTCTCGGCCAGCCCGACGTCTTCGGTGACGACGGCCTCGGCTGGCACAAGGTCGCGTCCGTGTTCGCCACGGCGGGCAGCGCGGTCTTCGACAACCTTCCGATGCTCTTCTGCATCGGTGTGGCCATCGGGTTCGCGAAGAAGTCGGACGGTTCCACCGCTCTGGCCGGTCTCGTCGGCTTCCTGGTCTACAGCAACGTCCTCAAGGCCTTCCCGGTCTCCGAAGCGGTGATCCAGAAGGGCGAGGACACCGCCGCGGTGTACAACAACCCCGGTGTCCTGGGCGGCATCCTGATGGGTCTCGTCACCGCGATCCTGTGGCAGAAGTTCCACCGCACCAAGCTGGTCGACTGGCTGGGCTTCTTCAACGGCCGCCGGCTCGTCCCGATCATCATGGCCTTCGTCGGTGTGATCTTCGGTGTCTTCTTCGGCCTGGTCTGGGAGCCCATCGGTGAGGGCATATCCAACTTCGGCGAGTGGATGACCGGTCTCGGTTCCTTCGGTGCCGGGCTCTTCGGCCTGATCAACCGCGCGCTGCTGCCCGTCGGCATGCACCAGTTCGTCAACACGGTCTCGTGGTTCCAGCTGGGTGACTTCACCGACGCCACGGGCGCCGTCGTGCACGGTGACCTGAACCGCTTCTTCGCCGGTGACCCGACCTCGGGTCAGTTCATGTCGGGCTTCTTCCCGATCATGATGTTCGGCCTCCCGGCCGCTGCCATCGCCATCGCCCACGCCGCTCGCCCCGAGCGTCGCAAGGCCGTGATGGGCATGATGGTCTCTCTGGCGCTGACCTCGTTCGTCACCGGTGTGACCGAGCCGATCGAGTTCTCGTTCATGTTCATCGCGCCGCTGCTCTACGCGATCCACGCGGTGCTGACCGCGCTGTCGATGGCCATTACCTGGGCGCTCGGTGTGCACGCCGGGTTCACGTTCTCGGCCGGCTTCATCGACTACGCGCTGAACTGGAACCTGGCGACCAAGCCGTGGCTGATCATCCCGATCGGTCTCGTCTTCGGAGTGATCTACTACGTGCTCTTCCGGTTCGCGATCACCAAGTTCAACCTCACCACCCCGGGTCGTGAGCCCGAGGAAGAGGTCGAGGACCTGACGAAGGCGTAGCCTCCGCGGTCCGGCCTTCATGACCGAAGCCCTCATCTTCCCGGCGGAAGGTGAGGGCTTCGTCGTACGTCAGGGGGCCGGCGCCGTCAGATCTCGTAGACCGCGCCCGGGGCCGCCAGCTCCGTCGGGCCGTCGAAGACCTCGCGGGCGTCGGACAGATTGCGTCCGGCGTCGGTCCACGGCGGGATGTGGGTGAGCACCAGGCGCCCCACCCCGGCGCGGGCGGCCAGCTGGCCGGCCTCGCGGCCGTTGAGGTGGAGGTCCGGGATGTCCTCCTTGCCGTGCACGAACGACGCCTCGCAGAGGAAGAGGTCGGCGCCATCGGCCAGCTCGTCCAGGGCCTCGCAGGTGCCGGTGTCGCCGGAGTACGTGAGCGAGCGGCCACCGTGTTCGATGCGGATGCCGAACGTCTCGACGGGGTGGCGGAGCTTCTCCGTACGCACCGAGAAGGGGCCGATCTCGAACGAGCCGGACTTCAGCGTGTGGAAGTCGAAGACCTCGCCCATCGCGTGGTCGGACGGGGTGTCGGCGTGGGCGGTGGTGAGCCGCTGTTCCGTGCCGTCGGGGCCGTAGACCGGGATGGGGGCCGGGCGTCCGCCCTCGTGCGGGTAGTAGCGGACGACGAAGTACGCGCACATGTCGATGCAGTGATCGGCATGGAGATGGCTGAGGAAGATGGCGTCGAGGTCGTAGAGACCGACGTGGCGCTGCAGCTCGCCGAGGGCGCCGTTGCCCATGTCGAGGAGCAGCCTGAAGCCGTCGGCCTCTACGAGGTAGCTCGAGCATGCCGATCCCGTGGACGGGAACGAGCCGGAGCATCCGACGACGGTGAGCTTCATGGAGCGTGAACCTCCGAGACGTGGGAACGGGGAGGGTTCGTGCGGTTCGTTGAGCGGTTTGTTGAGCGTAAGGCGCGAAAGAGCTGGTCGCTCCTTCGAGGCGGGCCGTTGTGGGGGAACTCACCTGTGCTGTCACCGGTTCGATGGAAGCGGGGCGCCCCTGGGGGGCGCGGCTGGGGGGTACGGCTGCGGCGGCCCTGTTCCCCGCCAGGCCCCTTCCCGTAACCGGGGCTCCGCCCCGGGCCCTGCTCCTCAAGCGCCGGAGGGGCTGGGTTGGCGGGGGGCAAAATCAAGCCCCTCCGGCGATTGAGGAGCGGGGGTCCGGGGGCAGCGCCCCCGGAAACGGCGGACGCCGGGGGCCCGGACCGGTACGGGTCCTGGCC